>NZ_JAOQJL010000033.1:0-44730 GCF_025566965.1 Blautia ammoniilytica
TAAAGTTTGATGTCTCAAGACAACCAACTAGCTTAGTTATCTCTCGTCATTACTGTTTTAAAGTTCATTCACTCAAACAATGAAGTTCGGTTTTTAAAAACCGAACCGCACTCTCACTAAACTCAGCTTCGCTTCGTCAAGTGATCGTAGTGTGTTAAAGAATTTTCGAGAATCGTATGTGTTTCACTGTTTAGTTATCAATGTTCATTGTCATCTGTCTTGCGACAGCTTATCTAATTTATCACATCTGTTTTCGTTTGTCAAGAACTTTTTAAGTTATTTTAAAACTTTTTAAGTAGTTTCAAAACTGTTTAAGATAATGATATCTGTCATTCTGTTTCAACGACTTGGTTACTTTATCACAAGTTCAGTCATTTGTCAACATCAATTTTAATTTTCTGAAAACTTACTAATTTTTCAGTTGTTCAGAAACACTTCCTTGTGACAGCTTGTTTACTTTACCACACCCAAAAGCATTCGTCAAGCACTTTTTTTAAAAAGTTTTTAAGTTTTTTCAGATAAGTCTTTACACCAGTTTTATTTACGTTTTCAAAATTCTTTAAATTATAGAATCCGCTCAGAATTGCAACCAATCATTGACATATTGTCCAATATCTCTTAATATAGGAATATAGAATTATCAGTTATATACAACACCGCTTATATAAGTCCATAATAGGTTGGACGTTTCTACCAACTACCGTAATAGTTGTCTATAAGCATCTATACTGTTAGGAGGTAAACGTATATGCTCAATAACATATTTGCATTAAAAGGCACTTTTTGTTACAGCAAGGACTCACAGAATCTGATCATCCGTGAAAATGCATATCTTATCTGCAACAATGGTATCTCTGAAGGCATTTATGAGGAACTTCCAGCCTGTTTTCAGGGAATCCAGGTGATCGATCATACCAACAAACTGATCATTCCAGGGCTTATAGATCTGCATCTTCATGCCCCTCAGTATACATTCAGAGGAACAGGTATGGATCTGGAACTGCTTGATTGGCTGAATACCTCTGCCTTTCCAGAGGAGGCCAGATATGCAGAATCTGATTATGCCCAAAAAGCATATCAGATTTTTACCGAAGATCTGAAACAAAGTCCAACCACCAGAGCCTGCATTTTTGCAACTCTTCACACAGATGCCACTATGATTCTTATGGATCTGCTGGAAGACACCGGACTCAAGACAATGGTTGGGAAAGTAAATATGGATCGGAATGCCCCATCATATCTCATGGAGCAGAACGCCAGCACTTCTGCTGCTGCCACCAGGCAATGGATAGATGCAGTCTCTGGCCGGCATTATCAGAATACCTTTCCTATCCTCACTCCCCGCTTTATTCCTTCCTGCAGCGATGAACTGCTGATTCTTTTATCTGAGATCCAGCAGGAATTTCATCTGCCTGTCCAGTCCCATCTTTCTGAGAATCCCGGAGAGATACACTGGGTTAAAGAGTTGTGTCCGGACAGTCTTTTTTATGGAGATGCATATGATCATTTCAACCTTTTTGGAAGAGATCATTGTCCTACTGTGATGGCTCACTGTGTATATTCCACAGAAGAAGAAATTGCCCTTATGAAAAAGCAGGGTGTTTATATAGCTCACTGTCCTCAGTCCAATACCAATCTTTCCTCTGGTATTGCACCTGCAGCCCGATATCTGCGGGAAGGGCTTCATGTTGGTCTTGGAACAGATATTGCCGGAGGATTTTCTCTTTCCATGCTGCGCGCCATCGCAGATGCTATCCAGGTATCCAAGCTTCGCTGGCGCCTTGTAGATCCTTCACTTAAGGCTTTAACACTTCCTGAAGCTTTTTACATGGCTACAATAGGCGGCGGTTCATTTTTTGGAAAAACAGGCAGTTTTGAAAAAGGCTACGAACTTGATGCAGTGGTGCTGGATGATTCCAGTCTTCCATCTCCTCGTTCTTTGCCACCTCTGACCCGCCTTGAAAGACTGATTTCTCTTTCCGATAGCAGCAATATCATTCAAAAATTCGTGTGCGGAAATTCTATTTTTTCCAACACTGAAGATAGATAATACAAGGCACCAAAGTGCCAAATGAAGGGGGTAACTCTATGAACCTAGAAAAACTTTTTCACCTGAAGGAACACCACACCGATGTTAAGACTGAGATCATGGCCGGCATCACTACTTTCATGACCATGGCTTACATCCTGGCAGTCAACCCGAATATCCTTTCCGCATCAGGAATGGATCGTGGTGCTGTGTTTACAGCTACTGCTCTGTCTTCCTTTATCGCCACATGTCTGATGGCACTGCTGTCCAATTATCCATTTGTGCTTGCACCTGGAATGGGACTGAATGCATACTTTGCCTACACAGTTGTATTAGGTATGGGCTACAGCTGGCAACAGGCTCTTGCAGCAGTATTTGTGGAAGGTATCATTTTCATCCTGCTTTCCCTTACCAATGTGCGTGAAGCGATCTTTAATTCCATTCCTATGAACCTGAAACATGCAGTATCTGTAGGAATTGGCCTTTTCATCGCATTTATTGGTATGCAGAATGCAAAAATCGTTGTAAACAATGACTCCACACTTGTAAGTATGTTCTCCTTTAAAAGTGCAGCTCAGAACGGAACCTTCAACACAGAGGGTATCACAGTTCTTCTTGCTCTGATCGGTGTGCTGATCACAGGTGTTTTTCTTGTAAAGAATGTAAAAGGCGGTATCCTTTGGGGTATCCTGATCACATGGGCACTTGGTATTGTCTGTCAGTTCACAGGCCTTTATGTACCAAATGTTGAAGCTGGTTTCTTCAGCCTGCTTCCGGATTTCTCCAATGGAATTTCCATTCCAAGCATGGCACCGACTTTCATGAAAATGGATTTTACCGTTGTATTTTCACTTGATTTTGTAGTTATCATGTTTGCTTTCCTGTTTGTAGATATGTTCGATACTCTGGGAACCCTGATCGGTGTTGCATCCAAAGCAGATATGCTGGACAAAGACGGAAAGCTTCCTCAGATCAAAGGTGCTCTTCTGTCTGATGCAGTAGGTACAACAGTAGGTGCAATGTGCGGTACTTCCACAGTAACAACATTCGTAGAAAGTGCTTCCGGCGTTGCCGAAGGCGGCCGTACAGGTCTTACTTCTATTGTGGCTGCAATCCTATTTGGTCTGTCCCTGCTTCTTTCCCCGATCTTCCTGGCAATTCCATCCTTTGCCACAGCTCCGGCTTTGATCGTGGTTGGATTCTTAATGTTAACATCCGTTACCAAGATTGATTTCAACGATATGACAGAAGCGATCCCGGCATTTATCGCTATCATCGCAATGCCATTCCTGTACAGTATCTCCGAGGGTATCTCCCTTGGCGTTATCTCCTACGTAGTGATCAATCTTGTAACAGGCAAAGCAAAAGAAAAGAAGATCAGTATACTTATGTATGTTCTGGCGATTCTGTTTGTTTTGAAATACATTTTCCTGTAAGCAAAACGGAACCTGTTACATCTGAATAAGTAATTTCAAGTCGAGCAGCTGCGTTACTCACCACCTGAAAGAGGTGGGAGTCTTCTCGACTGAGATAAAACCCCTGTGATACAGGCAGGAAACTAATTAGTCACTGCCTGATATCCCAGGGGTTTACTTATGTTTGCTTATACTTGCTTATGTTTTACTTATGTGCAACTGTTCAATACGCTTATATTTACATTTACGCTTTCTCTTTCTGCGGCAGCTGTGCAAGAATAATGGCTGCAAACATGATCACACAGCCAGCAATCTCTCTTGCGCTTAACTGCTGTCCCAGAATCACCCAGCCTGCCAGAACAGAGATGCAGGACTCCAGACTCAAGATCAAAGATGCTACGGTTGGATTCATATTTTTTTGTCCAATGATCTGCAGAGTATAAGCCACTCCGCAAGACATTACACCAGCATACAGGATGGGCTGCCAGGCCGTAAGAACTGCAGACATCTCCGGCTTTTCAAAAATCAGTGCCGGGATCCCGGACAGGATCCCACACACCAGAAATTGGATACAGGACAGCTTTACCCCATCCACTTTCGGTGAATAGTAATCGATCACCAGAATATGGAATGAAAAAAGTACAGCACAGATCAGAACCAGAATATCTCCTTTTCCAATGGAAAATCCGTCTGTAATACACAAAAGATAAAGTCCTGCAACGGACATAGCTACTGCCAGCCAGATAAACGGAGAACACTTCTTTTTCAGAAAAAGCCCTAAAATAGGCACCAGTACAATATAACATGCCGTAATAAATCCCGCCTTACCAACAGTGGTATATTTAATACCAAACTGTTGGAAATTACTTGCCAGGCACATAAGAATTCCACAGGCCAGGCCTCCCCAAAGCAGATCCTTCCTGCTACCGGATCCCTGTGCCTCTTCCGCTTTCTTGCTGCTGTTTCTGCCCATAAACCAGATCACAGGAAGGAGTACTGCAGACCCGATCAACGATCTGGCCATATTAAAGGTAAAGCCTCCTACATAATCCATTCCTACACTCTGGGCCACAAACGCAACGCCCCAAATGGTTGCGGTTAAAAGCAGGAGAAGGGAATTCTTTAAGGGTATCTGTTGTTTTTTCATAATAATTTTCCTCGTATTTTCAGCAGATCAAACTAGCATATATTACCGGTCCACACTTAGCGTTCCATCATACTGATGGATTCAATGCCTACACTTCCTCCTCGAACCACTTCAATATGTCCGAACTCTTCTTTGATCAACTTAACAACAGCGTCATTCTTCGTAGCTGTCTGCACAAATTCCAGAAGCAGGCTGTCTTTGCCATAGTCGATCACTCGTGCTTTAAAGGTCTCTGCAATCTGAAAAAGTTCCACCTTATCTTCCGGGCTACAGCCAAATACCTTTACATAAAGAATCTCTTTCATACGTACAAACATATTTGTGAAATCAATCACCTTGATCACTTCTACCATACGGTTCAGCTGCTTTTTGATCTGTTCAAAGGTTTCGTCATCACAAAATGTACCAATGGTCATACGTGACACTGTATTATCCTCTGTTGTTCCTACTGTCAGGCTGTCCAGATTATAGCTTTTCCCTGAAAAAAGTCCTGAAATCTTTGCCAGAACACCTACCTGGTTCTCCACATACAGGGAAATCCATCTTTTCTTTAATCCTTTATCCAATGTACTGTTCCTCCCTTTCCTTAACAATCCAGGATCATATCTTCCAGTGTACCGCCTGGCTTGATCATAGGATAAACCATCTCTTCAGGGTCAATGATGAACTCGATCAGTGTAGGTCCTTTTGTATTTTTTCTTGCCTCTTCAAAAGCTGCCGGAACATCCTCTCTATTCATAACACGAATACCTTTTGCTCCATAGCTTTCTGCAAGCTTTACAAAATCCGGAGTATACGCAGGCATCTCCTGTCCTTCGCTCCTTCTGTACAATGCACCATATTTCAAATTGGTCATGCTGTATCGCTTGCCATAGAAAAGCTTCTGCCACTGGCGGACCATTCCAAGATATTCATTATTAAATACACAGATGATGACAGGCAGTTCTTCCAGGACTGCTGTGGCAAATTCCTGAATATTCATCTGCATTCCTCCATCACCTGAGATAACAATCACAGGCTTATCCGGGTTACCGATCTGTGCTCCGATCCCACCTGGAAAACCATATCCCATAGTTCCCAGTCCGCCGGACATGATCAGCTGCTTCTTCTCTGTGATCTCCACATATTGGGAAGTCAGCATCTGATGCTGCCCCACATCTGTAACAATGATTGCTGTATCAAACTGGCGATTGATTTCGCCGAACACATCCAAAGGTCCAAGGGGTGCTCCCTGACGCATAGTCAATGGATGCTCTTCCTTCCAGTCCTGGATCTCATTCAGCCATTTCTTGGTGGTACAGTTTTCCACATATTCATTCATCTTTTCAAGTGCTTCTTTGGCATCTGCAACAATAGGAATATCTACATGAATATTCCTGGAAATGGATGCTGTATCAATATCAATGTGGATGATCTGTGCATTGGGCGCAAATTCATGAAGCTTTCCTGTGATTCTATCATTAAATCTGGTTCCGATTGAAAACAGTACATCACAGTTGCTAACTGCCATATTGGCTGCATAAGAACCATGCATTCCCAGGTTGCCAATAAATAGCGGATGATCTGTAGGAATAGCACCGCGCCCCATAACTGTAGTAACCACCGGCACATTTGTCTTTTCCACCACCTGACGAAACAGCTGATTAGCTCGGGCAATATTCACTCCACCGCCAGCCAGGAACAATGGCCTTTTCGCTTTATTCAAAGTCTTGATAGCACGTTTCAGCTGACCGATATGCACATTGGTATTGGGCTTGTATCCGCGGATGTTCACACTCTTCGGATACTCTGCGCTACCAAGTTCAGCCATTACATCCTTGGGAAGATCGATCAGTACAGGGCCTGGCCTGCCTGTACTTGCAATATAAAATGCTTCTTTGATGATCCTTCCCAGATCTTCCCTTCTGCGCACAGTCACCCCATACTTGGTAATACTGCGTGTGATCCCTACAATATCAACTTCCTGGAAAGCGTCATTACCGATCAGATTACGTGCAACCTGACCGGTAAAGCATACCAGGGGCACACTGTCATAATTGGCAGTAGCAAGCCCTGTTACCAAATTGGTAGCTCCAGGGCCGCTTGTCACCAGGCATACGCCTACCTTTCCTGTGGTCCTTGCATAAGCATCTGCCGCATGCACCAGTGCCTGCTCATGACGTGGCAGGATAATGGTAATATCGTCCTGCTTGTACAATTCATCGCTTATATCAATGGTACAGGCACCAGGATACCCGAAAAGGTATTCCACGCCTTCTTCTTTCAAAGCTTTTACAAGCAGTTTATTCCCAGAAATCTGTTTCATGTATGTTCTTAGCCTCCTTATCCTGGATGTATTTTCTGACTACTATGAAAGTCAGATGCTCCCAGTTATTGATACTCCCACATCTGTCCGGGACTTTCATAGTAAAGAAACGCCCCGAGCTGTCATAAAGCTCAGGGCGAAAATCCTTCCGCATTACCACCTGAATTCAGAAGAAATATTTGACAGTTCAAGTCGAACGCATTATTTAAAATTATAATCTTCCATCTGTGTTCTTGTCAACCTGTGTTTTTGGAAAATGTAGCATGTGAACATCAGCCTGTATACAACTGATAGTATTTTCCTTTCTCAGCCATTAGTTCTTCATGGGAGCCTCTCTCAATCACACGCCCCTGTTCCAATACCATGATGCAGTCGCTATTCCGTACAGTAGACAAACGATGAGCAATCACAAAGGTGGTTCTGCCTTTCATCAGCTTATCCATACCATCCTGCACCAGTTTCTCAGTACGTGTATCAATGGAACTTGTGGCTTCATCCAGGATCAGCACCGGTGGATCTGCCACAGCAGCCCTGGCAATAGACAAAAGCTGCCTCTGTCCCTGGCTCAGATTCGCTCCGTTATTACGCAGCATGGTATCGTATCCGTCTGGCAGTCTGCGAATAAAACTGTCTGCATTGGCCAGTTTAGCAGCTGCAACAATCTCCTCGTCTGTAGCATCCAGCTTTCCATAACGGATATTTTCCTTCACTGTAGCAGTAAAAAGGTTAGTATCCTGTAGTACGATCCCCATGGACCGGCGCAAATCTGCTTTTTTGATCTTGTTGATATTGATACCGTCATATCGGATCTTTCCATCCTGAATATCATAGAAACGGTTCAAAAGATTGGTTATAGTAGTTTTTCCTGCTCCTGTAGATCCAACAAAAGCAATTTTCTGCCCTGGCTTTGCATACATTTTCACATCATGGAGCACGATCTTATCATCATTATAGCCAAAATCCACTCCATCCAGAACCATATCCCCTTTCAGTTCAACATAATCTGTTTTTCCGGTATCCTTATGAAAATGCTTCCATGCCCATCGTCCGGTTCTCGCATCAGTTTCCTTCAGTTCTCCATTCTCTTCCTTTACATTCACAAGAGTAACATATCCCTTATCTGTCTCCGGCTTCTCATCCAGAAGTTCAAAGATACGTTTTGCTCCTGCAAGAGCCATAACAATACTGTTAAACTGCTGGCTCACCTGATTGATAGGCATGCTGAAGCTTTTATTAAAAGTCAGGAAGCTGGCCAGTCCGCCCAGAGTAAACCCTCCGATGCCATTCAACGCCAGGCCTCCGCCTACAATGGCGCAGATCACATAACTTAGATTTCCTATCTGTGCACAGATAGGGCCCATTACATTGGCAAATTTATTAGCACTATTCGCACTGGCAAAAAGCTGGTCATTCAGTTCGTTAAATTTATCCAGGCTTTCTTCCTCATGGCAGAAAACCTTAACTACCTTCTGGCCTTCCATCATCTCTTCAATATAGCCGTTGATCACACCCAGGTTCTTCTGCTGATCAAGGAAATACTTTCCACTTAAAGATGCCACCTTTTTACTTGCTGTGAGCATAATAGCTACCATCACAAGGGTAACTAAAGTCAAAGGTACATTCAGGATCAGCATACTAACCAGAACACTTACAATGGTCACAGCACTGGAAAGAAGCTGGGGAATACTCTGGCTGATCATCTGACGCAGTGTATCAATATCATTGGTATAGATGGACATAATATCCCCATGTGCATGGGTGTCAAAATATTTAACTGGAAGCTTTTCCATACCTGCAAACATGTCATTTCTCAGATTCCGAAGAGTCCCCTGGCTTACATAGATCATGATCCGGTTGTACAAATAGGTACTGGCAACTCCAATGGCATAAAATCCGGCCACTTTAAGAATTGCCATGGCAAGAGGATGAAAATCCGGCTGGTCAGATTGCAGAAGAGGGAGTATGTACTGATCGATCAATGTCTTTGTAAACATAGTACCCTGTACATTTGCAAGCACACTGACAAATATGGCCACTACAACAATCCCTACATGGATCTTATAGCTTTTCAGGATGTAAGCCATCAGCGTTTTCAGCATTTTTCCTGGGTTCTCCACCTTTGGACCAACGCCCTTTCCTGGCCTTCCAGGTACTTTTCTGGTATTATTCATGCCTGCTCACCTCCTCTGTTTTCATCAAAATCACCACCAGCCTTGGTCTGGGAATGATATACTTCCTGATAAATAGGATTATTCTCCAGAAGTTCTTCGTGAGTTCCAAAGCCATTTATTCGTCCATCTTCCATTACAATGATACGGTCTGCACTCTGTATACTGGAAATACGCTGTGCAATGATCAGCTTGGTTGTATCCGGGATTTCTTCCGCAAAAGCCTTTCGGATCTTTGCATCTGTAGCCGTATCCACTGCACTTGTGGAATCATCCAGGATCAGGATCTTGGGCTTTTTAAGAAGTGCTCTGGCAATACACAGCCTCTGCTTCTGTCCACCGGATACATTGGTACCGCCCTGCTCAATATAAGTGTGATATCCATCTGGCATTCTCTGGATAAATTCATCTGCGCAGGCAAGCTGACAGGCCCTTTCACACTCTTCCTCTGTAGCCTCTTTATTTCCCCAGCGAAGATTTTCCAGTATTGTTCCGGAAAAAAGTACATTCTTCTGAAGTACAACCGCAACCTGGTTACGAAGCACTTCCATATCATAATTCCGCACATCGATCCCGCCCACTTTCACACTTCCTTCGCTTACATCATAAAGGCGGCTGATCAGATTCACCAGACTGGATTTGGCGCTTCCAGTACCTCCGATAATACCGATGGTTTCCCCTGCGTGAATGGACAGATTAATATCTTTCAATACGTTTTCTTTTCCTTCTTTCTTATAGCGGAAAGAAACATGGTCAAAGTCAATCCTTCCATCCGGAACTTCAACTACAGGTTGTGCCGGATTGGACAAATCTGCTTTCTCATTAATAACTTCTGTCACACGCTCTGCACTGGCCATACTCATAGTCACCATAACAAATACCATAGACAGCATCATCAGACTCATCAGGATATTCATACAATAAGTAAGAAGGCTCATCAGTTCGCCGGTGGTAAGACTGCTGCCAACGATCATTTTTGCCCCAAGCCAGCTGATACAAAGAATGCAGGCGTATACAGTAAACTGCATCAGCGGCATATTCATAACAACCAGCTTTTCTGCCCGTACAAACATTTCGTATACTTTATTGCAGGCCTTCTGAAATTTACTGGTTTCATAATCCTCACGCACATAAGCTTTTACCACGCGAATTCCGGATATATTCTCCTGTACGCTTGCATTCAAGTCATCATATTTCTTAAAAACCTCCTGAAAATACTTGGTAGCCCTTCGAAGGATCATAACCAATGCAAAACCAAGAAAAATAACTGCAATCAAATATACACTTGCAAGTCTGGCATTGATCAGGAAGGCCATAGTCATGGCACAGATCAGACTGGCTGGTGCCCGGGTACACATACGAAGAATCATCTGGTATGCATTCTGAAGGTTGGTCACATCTGTTGTCAAACGGGTGATCAGACCTGCTGTGCTGAATTTGTCAATATTTGAAAAAGAAAATGTCTGTATATTGGTGTACATGGCCTTTCGGAGATTTCTGGCAAATCCTGAAGATGCCAGAGCACCATATTTTCCGCCAAGAAAGCCTGCAATCAAACCTGCAATATCAAGTACCGCCATAACAGCACCCACGCGGTAAATGTAAGACATGTTGCCTTTTTCCACCCCGTTGTCGATCATCAGTGCCATGGCGACCGGTATCATGGTCTCTACCACAACCTCCAGTATCATAAAGACCGGAGTCAGGAACGAAGCCTTTTTAAACTCCTTTACCTGGCTCAATAATGTTTTTATCATGGAAATCCTCCTTTTCTATATTATTCTTTATCATATCCACAACCTGGAAAAACGTATCCAGCTTTTCCTGAGGAATATCTTTTTTCAGGGCAATCTGTAAAAGATCAAAATTATGCATGATCCCATGCTGATACTTCTCTGCTCTTGCAGTCAGCTCCAGTCTTTTCAATCTGGCATCCCCCGGATAAGGCTTTCTTACGATCAGATCCTTTTTCTCCATCAGCTGCAGGATCCCAGTAGCAGTTGATCTGGCAATCTGGAAATTTTCCTCCAGATCTTTTTGAAAAACCGGTTTCTCTGAATGCTCATATACATATCCTATGATCCATGCCTGCATACGGGTGATCCCCACTTCCTCATCCATTTTGGAGTGCCAGCAATTCACACGCCTGCCAATCATATTATCAAGAGTACGCACCTCATATCCAATATGTCTCTCTTTGTTCTTTAATTCCTTCTCCATGATTTCCTCCTTTCCGCAGTTATAATTGTTCGTATGCGAACTGTTCGTTTACGAACCAATTATATATAAGATCCTTATGCTTGTCAAGGATAAATCAAGCAAGTCTGTTTCCACGACTTCCTCATTACTCCTGACCTTTCTCTTTTTGTTCCTTGATTCCGTGAAATAAACATAGTATGATAATCAAAGCGAGGTAAACACACATGGATAAAAAGAAAAGAAAACACATATATTTTTCAGGCAGGGTGCAGGGTGTAGGATTTCGCTACATGGCCATGCATTTTGCCGAAGCTTACGGACTTACAGGCTGGGTTGACAATCTTTGGGACGGCAGGGTCGAGATGGAGGTACAAGGCGAAGAAAGCAGTATTTTCCATATGCTTACTTCCCTGGAAAGCGGCACGTTTATCCGCATTGATGACTGCCAAATTTCCAATATTCCCTCGGTTGAGGACGAATATTATTTTATAGTCAAATAACTTCAGCCTTACACAGAAAGGGAATTGCCTGTATGAGAAAAGTTCTGTCTTTTTTTCGGAGACATCCGGTTTCCAGTATTATTGTTATTTTGCTCCTTTATGTAGCGATCGGCGCACTTGCCCCCTTTGCGGTTCCTGGACAGCTTTCCGTCGATGAGAAGACATTCTCAAAAGAAGATTATTATACAGAAGATTCGGATGCTCTTAGTGCTGACCGGGCCCATATCGTAGAAGAGAATCAGGAAGCCCTTACCCAGAGGATCCGGATGCTGGAACTTGCCAGGAAAGAAGTGATCCTATCCACCTTTGATTTCCGTGAGGATGAAAGTACTACAGATCTGTCCGCCGCCATTTATCATGCAGCCAAGCGCGGGGTAAAGGTGAATATCCTGGTAGATGGAATGTCCGGACTGCTTCGTATGGAAAGAAAGCCTTTTTTCTATGCCCTGTCCAGCCATCCTAATATCCACATCCGTATTTACAATCCGGTAAATCTACTTCGGCCATGGAGTATTAACGGCAGGATGCATGACAAATATGTGATCTGCGATGATCAGCTTCTTCTCCTTGGAGGCCGGAATACATTTGATTATTTCCTGGGAAGCTATCCTACAGATTCCCGCAGCTATGACCGTGAAGTTCTAATTTATAACACAGATTTTAAAAATGGCTGTACAAATAGCGTGATTTCCCAGGTGAAAGCATATTTCCAAAGCATATGGGAAAGCTCCTATGTGAAAGATTTCCACGATCAGGAATCTCTTTCTTCCCAGAAATCAGTACAAAAAAAGATCCTCCTTCTGGAAGATCGATATAAAACGCTTTCGGATCTGTACCCGGAGTGTTTTCAGGATTATTCCTATCAGGAGCATACCGTTCCCACCCAGAAGACCTGTTTGATCTTTGGACCTATCACTCCTTATGGCAAGAAACCATATGTATGGAATACTTTGCAATACCTGATGGCCTCTGCCCGGGAAAAGGTGATTCTTCATACCCCCTATGTGGTTTTGGATAAAGAGATGTCCTTTGGCATAAAAGAAATATCCCAGAATGTTTCAGACTTTTCCATGATCATCAACTCTGTAGAAAACGGTGACAATGTGATTGCTTCCAGTGACTATCTGCTGCACAAGCAGCAGGTTCTGGATACCGGTGCTGCTTTATATGAATTTGACGGTGGACAGTCCTCCCATGGAAAATCCATTCTTATCGATGATGATCTTTCCCTGATCGGTTCCTATAATCTGGATATGCGAAGCACCTATATGGATACAGAACTTATGCTTTGTGTGCAAAGTAAGGAACTAAATCAGGATCTGCTTGGATATCTGAATAGCTACTTGGCACAAAGCCGACGTATCCTGGATAAAAACAATTACGAAATGCCAAAGGGCATGATCCCTCAGACCATGCCCCTGCCTAAACAAATACTATACCGAATACTTGGACCACTGCTTCAGCCATTTCGTTATGTGGCCTGAAACAGTCTCACCTGTACTTAGCTTTTATAAAATCCACCGGTTTCCACATCATATATACCTCTGGGAGTGATACGAATCTGGGGAATTACCGGAAGCGCCATAAAAGACAATGTAATAAAAGGATCAAAGCCCATTGGAATGCCCATCTGATGGGCTTTTTCTTTCATGTGCCGCAGAGTATTTTCTATGGTCTCATATCCGGCATCGCTCATCAGGCCCATAACAGGAAGGGGAAGGGTCTCCCACACTTTATGATCTGCCACAATGGTATAGCCTCCCTGCACACGGATCAGTTCCTGTACAGCAAGTGCCATATCCTGATCATTATCTCCGATCACAATAATATTGTGGGAGTCATGAGAAACACTGGATGCAATGGCTCCGCCTGTAATGCCATACCCTTTTACAACAGCTCTTCCTGTTTTCCCTGTAGCTTTATGCCGCTCAACTACTGCGATCTTACTGTACGCTTTATCAGGAACAAATAATTCTCCAGGTCCGGTTAGCTTCAGGATCTGTTTTCTTGTAGTGATCTGCCCTTCTTCCATTTGGATTACATGATACATTCCATCTTCTGAAGAAAGTTCCAGCTTTTTAGCAGAAAATTCTCCCACATGAACTGTATTTTTCAATTCCGTCTTGCATTTCTTGATCTGCACCTGCTCTGTTTTTTTAATGATTTTCCCTTGGTAATATACTTCCTGCACGGATACCTTTTCCAGATCATCCAGCACGATCATATCAGCCTGACGTCCAGGCGCAATAGCCCCCAGATGCTGCAGTCCGTAGCACATAGCCGGACGAATCGTTGCCATCTGAATAGCCTCAACAGGATCCATGCCAAGCAAAATAGATTTACGCACATTATGGTCAATATGGCCTTCACGTTCAATATCTTCAATATGCTTATCATCTGTGCAGAAGCAAAAACCCTCTCCGTTCATTTTATTCTTTACAATGCCTGTAACAATTGCTTCCAGATTCCGGGCAGCACTTCCTTCCCGGATCAGTACATGCATCCCGCATCTCCGTTCTTTCATTGCGTATTCAAAATCCGAACACTCATGATCTGTGGCAATGCCTGCCATCACATATGCCTGCAGATCCTGATCTGAAAGGAAAGGTGCATGACCATCCTTAATTTTATCCCGGAAAAGGAGCAGCTTATCATGCATGGACTTGTCTCCATTTACAACAGAAAGATAATCCATCACCTCGCCCAATCCCAGGATTCGTTTATTTGGCAGATATGGAACCATATCCTCAGCAGTCAGGGTACATCCATTGTCATCTATCCCTGTAGCCGGAACACAGGACGGCATCATCACATATACATTTGCACAGGAATCCGCTGTCTGATCCAGGATATACCGGATCCCCTCAAGCCCGGATACATTGGCTGATTCATGAGGATCTACAACAAAAGTAGTGGTCCCATGTCTGGATGCAATCGCTACCAGCTCCCCTGGTGTAACAAGGGTAGATTCCAAGTGAAGATGACTATCAATAAATCCAGGGCAAAGATATTTACCCTTAAGATCATGTTCTTCCTTTCCCTGATAGTCACCGATTCCTACGATCATCCCGTCTGTAACAGCCACATTCCCAGGCAGGATCTCTCCTGTGAATACATTAATGATCTGTGCGTTCTTCAATACCAGGTCTGCCTGCTTTTCTCCTCTAGTAACCTTTGAATATTCACAATATTGTTCCAATTCCATACAGTCCACCCCTTTTTATTGTAATTTAGAATTGTAAATACGTCAGGTTCTGAATATTTTAAATAATACTACCATATTTATCTGTAAATTACAATCAGGAAAGGACCCCTCAGGTTTATTTTATCTCAGTCGAGAAGACTCCCACCTCTTTTTATTTATCGTCTCCTGTCAGACGAAGCACATCCCGGATCTCATCCGTCTTCATATCCAGGATCACAGCCAATTCATCCAGAGTAAATCGTGTTTCTCCATCATCATCTGTCAGTTCTTTCACTGCCGATTCCAGCTTTTCTACCCTTGCCACAAGACTGTCATCCTGAAATTTTCTTTCCGTCTGTTCTTCAATAGCTGCAAGGATTCCCTTCCGCAGCTGTAACCGCAGCCATTGGTCATTTTTCACCTGCGGTTTTTCCTGCTCCAATGCTTCCAAAAGTGCCACATTAGCCTCCTGGATCAAATCCGCCAGGTGGATCTCTTCACAGTTCATCTCTGCTGCCATATTGGCCGCAACAGGCAGATATACCTGGGCTAGTTTTCCCAGGGCAAGTGCATCCCCATGGGCAGTCCTCTGAAACAATTCTAGCAATTCCTGCTCCTCAAATTCTTCTGTCAAAAGCCCGTTCAGATATTCTTGCAGATATGCTTTTTCCTCAGCAGTAAGCGGCATCCTGGTGCCGGACTGCAGTTTTGGCTCTTCACACTTTTCTGTCTCTGCCCCCTGTATCTGGATTCCTTTTGTTTTCAGGTATTGGAGCATCTTCACCATCTGTTCGGTTTCCAGTTCCATCTCCTGAAAGCAATCCCTGATCTGTGCCTGGCTCAGCACCTGTCCATTCTCTTCTGCAATGCTGCAAAGCTTCTGCAGCCTTTTCTGAAATTTAACAACGTCCATAAATACTCCCTTCCCGGCAGCTTCTGCCGTTAGATCTGAACTTTGTAGTCTTCTGGTTCATACATCTTATTCAAGAATGCCTGTTACATAAAAAGGCTGCTGCATAATGTACTGATCCCTGAAAAGAATTTCACGGATGTCGATTATACAACAACCTAAAAACTGCGGATAACAGGACTTGAACCTGCACGTCGTAGACACCAGAACCTAAATCTGGCGCGTCTGCCAATTCCGCCATATCCGCATGTCATGTATGGTGATGCCGTCATCAGACAACATACCTGTTTAATAAAAAGCCGTAAATCTCATATAAGATTTACGGCCTAAACCAATGAGACATCGGGGATTCGAACCCCGGACAACTTGATTAAAAGTCAAGTGCTCTACCAACTGAGCTAATATCCCATATAAAAGACTGGGCTAGCTGGATTCGAACCAGCGAATGCAGCAGTCAAAGTGCTGTGCCTTACCGCTTGGCGATAGCCCAAAGGCAAAAGGTGGATACAGGGATTCGAACCCTGGGCCTCCAGAGCCACAATCTGGCGCGCTAACCAACTGCGCTATATCCACCATAACGTGTCAGAAGGGATTCGAACCCCCGACCCACGGCTTAGAAGGCCGTTGCTCTATCCAACTGAGCTACTGACACATCTCTCCTCATCAGAGAAGCGGGTGATGGGAATCGAACCCACGTATCTAGCTTGGAAGGCTAGTGTTCTACCATTGAACTACACCCGCATTTCGCTGAAACGGTAATGATGTTTAACAGCAATCGGGGTGACAAGATTCGAACTTGCGGCCTCCTGGTCCCAAACCAGGCGCTCTAGCCAAACTGAGCCACACCCCGCTGTAATCATTTACGACTTATGAAATTTTGCTTTGTCGCTTGACGCAAGATGTATTATATTATAGCAATACCTAAATGTCAACACCTATTTTGAAATTTTTTTATTTTTTTTTGAATTTTTTTATTCCCAGGAAAACAGGCACAAAATCCACTATTTCTTACTGATATACATGATCTTATGGATCCCATCCCTGGCATTTTCAATGATCAGATCAAAACAGTCAAAATGATTTTTGATCATACTGGTCATACTCTTATACCCATAGTTTCTGGCATCAAATCCCAGATATTTCTGCTTCAGCACAGCTCCAATCTCAGCAAGATTCACATTCTCATCCTCATCCAGATAATCCAGGATATACCGAATCACTTCCTCCTCAGATGGAATACTGATCTCCTCTGCAGTCTCTTCTGCTTCTTCAGGCAGAATATCATCCTGATCATCATCTAGAAGCTGAACTTCTTCTGCTTCTTCCGGCAAATCTGCCTGTACCTCTGTTTCTTCCTCTTCTGCTTCTTTATAGATCAGATCCAGGATCTTAAACTCATCACAAGCCTTCGCCAGTGCCTCTTTCGTTTTCTTTTCGCCCATGCCTACCACTGTCTTACCTGCTTCCCGAAGTCTGTACACCAGCTTTGTAAAATCACTGTCACTGGAAACTATGCAGAACACATCTACACCGCCAGTATAAAGCAGATCCATTGCATCAATGGTCAAGGCCTGGTCAGCAATACTCTTCCCATATGCATAGGAAATCTGAAGCACTGGCATAATTCCCTGAAGAGGCATCACCTTATACCACGCCTTCACTGTCTGTGAATTCACAGACCCATACAATCTGAAAATCCGCACATTTCCATACTCCATTGCCTCCTGTTTAATATATTCTGCATACTTTGCAGAAATATTATCACCATCGATCAATACTGCAATCTGCTTTTCCACTTATTACTGCCTCCTATTTTTCTGTTTGTTTAAAGATATCTGATCTCTGCCACCGGTGCCTTCCCCTGCTGCAGTTCCATTACTGCGTAACTTGGCCTTCGTCCTTCCTGACGGGGATAGGACAGGCTTCCCGGATTCAGCAGAAGAATCCCCTCTTCTGTTTCCTCTACAGGCCTGTGGGTATGACCAAACAATACTACCTGACATTCTCTGGCTTTTCCTTCATCTAAAACCCCATAGAGCCCCATACTGACCCCATAATAATGTCCGTGAGTCACCAGGATCCTGTGCCCTTCCAGCTGGATCATCACTTCTCTTGGAAGGTCTGAGAAAAAATCATTATTACCGGAAACAATAGTACAAGGACATTCTACCAAAGCCTCCATGAAAATTTCTCTTCCTTCCACGTCCCCACAATGGATAAAATAATCAAAAGGCGTTTCTCTCAGGACGATTTCTTCCAGATTTTCATCCTTTCCATGTGTATCGCTGACAATCAGTACTTTCATTTCAATTCGTCCTTAATCGCTCTTAAAGCCTTTCCTCTGTGACTGATTTTGTTTTTCTCTTCCATGGAAAGTTCTGCAGAAGTACATCCATATTCCGGAAGGAAAAAGATGGGGTCATAGCCAAATCCGTTTTCCCCTTTTTCCTCATAGCCAATCCGTCCTTCCATGGTACCTTGCACTGTTTTTACGGTGCCATCAGGAGAGGCCATTGCAATGGCACATACAAATCTTGCAGTCCTCTGCTCATCCGGAACTCCTTCCAGTCTTTGGATCAGACTGTGATTCTTAATATGATAATCCGTGTCCTCCCCCATATATCTGGCAGAATACACTCCTGGTTCTTTATTCAGATAATCGATTTCCAGACCTGAATCGTCTGCCAGAACCGTCTCACCGCATAACGCACACACTGCTTTTGCCTTAATAACAGCATTTTCCTCAAAGGTCTTTCCGTCCTCTACAATATCTGCAAAAATCCCTGCTTCCTTCATGGAAAGGATCTCTGTATCCACATCTGAAAGGATCTCCCGGATCTCCTTCATTTTTTCCGCATTACCTGTTGCAAAAATTATCTTTTTCATAGGGACTCCTTCTTTTCTGTTTTTCTTGGCGGCTTAGGCCCAAGGAACTGATAAAAATAGGTCTTAAGCATACCATTATATATCTTTCTGTTCTTATCTGCCTTCCGCCCTATATCGTTTTCTGCCCTGTCGTAGGAAGTGATCATATACATGGACCACTTATCCAGATTGCGGAAGCTTTCTCCCAGATCTTTGTAAATAGCCGGAAGTGCTTCTCGGTCTTCCAGTCTTTCTCCATAAGGAGGATTTGTGATAATAAAGCCGTATGGCTTGGAATGACGCAGCTGTGACACAGGTCTCTGCTGAAGATGGATCAGCTTGTCAACCTTCGCCATTTTTGCATTGGATCTAGCTGCTTTTAAAGCTTCCGGATCAATATCATACCCCTGAATATCTGTTTCTATATCCATTTTTACCCGATCCATAGCTTCTTCCTTTGCCTGATACCAGCAGCCTCTTGGCACCAGATGTCTCCACTGTTCTGCAAGAAAGGACCGATTCATACCTGGCGCTATATCTGCAGCGATCATCGCAGCCTCAATAGGGAATGTACCGCTGCCGCAAAATGGATCAACCAGAATCCTGTCCTTATTCCAGGGAGTAAGAAGAATCAGTGCACTGGCCAGTGTCTCTGTGATCGGTGCTTTCACAGTCATCTGGCGATACCCCCGTTTATGAAGGGAAATACCGGATGTATCGATTCCAATGGTAGCAATATCCTTCATGAAAGAAACCCTGATAGGAAACTCCGGTCCGTCTTCCGGGAACCAGGAAATATGATAAACCTCCTTCAGGCGTTCTACAATGGCTTTCTTCATAATTGACTGAATATCCGAAGGACTAAAAAGCTTGCTTTTAATGGAATTGGCTTTTGCCACCCAGAAACGCCCATCCTTTGGGATATATCTTTCCCAGGGAATAGCTTTTGTTTTCTCAAAAAGCTCATCAAAGGTAACTGCCTTTACTTCTCCTGTCTTCAAGAGGATTCTTTCTGTTGTACGCAAAAAAATATTGGCATCTGCGATGCCTTGTGCATCGGCCAGGAAAGTGACCTTTCCATCCTCCACCTTGCTGATCTCATATCCAAGATCCAGGATTTCTCTTTTTAATACTGCTTCTAGTCCAAAATGGCAGGGTGCGATCAATTCATATTTTTCCATGGATAAATCCCTTTCTTCTGATGATTATGAAAGCTTCAGGCTTTTCACCGTATTTCCATCGAAATCCCGGATAGAAAAGATCCCGTCCTCATATATCGCATACGTAGGCGGATTCCCTTCTTTCGGAATGGAAACAGAGCCTGGATTCAAAAGAATATATCCGTCTCTTTTTTCTGCTTTCAATACATGAGTGTGACCATGGATCAGAATATCGCCTGCCATTAGTGGAGGAAGATGATCCTGATTATATACGTGCCCGTGGGTTGCAAAAAAGGTCAGATCATCAATGGCTAAAATACAATAGTCTGCCAAAACTGGGAACTCCAGTACCATTTGATCAACTTCTGCTTCACAATTGCCTCTAACTGCATAAATCTGATTTTTCATTTCATTCAGCATGGAGATTACCTGCTTGGGTGCATAATCCTTTGGAAGATCATTACGTGGTCCATGATAAAGCAGATCGCCCAGCAGCACCAGGCGCTCTGCTTCTTCTTTCTCGTATGCTTCCAGCATTTTCCTGCAATAATATGCGGAACCATGGATATCGGATGCAAACATGTATTTCATGAAAATTTCTCCTCATTAAAAATATTTTAAAATAGCAACTATCTTTTTAAATATTGTGTAACTGTACGGGTACTGAACAGTTACGGTATTCCTTTTTACATTATCACGGTTAGCCGGAAATTACAAGGTTTCTTCCCCGATATGCATGGAATCCTCCAATCACAGATCTGGTTCTGTAACCCTTTACAGCCAGTTCCTTTGCCACCTTCAGGCTTGCACCTCCCCGGTCACAGTAAAACACAAAGATTTTTCCTTTTGAAAGTTCCATGGAAAGACTTCCTGTTTCCATATATCTTTCATATGGCATATTGAATGCACCTTTTACATGACTTTTTTCATATTCTTCTTGTCCCCGTAAATCTATGATCAATGCGTCTTTGCGTCCAACATAATCATCTAGCATTTTTGCTGACATTGTTTCAAAGGGAAACATAAGAAACTCCTTTTTATTATATGATATGCATACAGGATGTAAAAAGAATGTGCACATGTTTCTGCTTTATCATATAAAAAGGGACGCTGCACAGGCAGCATCCCAAATCAGAAAATCCGTTTTAGTACCGGTCTTCTTCCCGGTCATATTCATCTTCTGTTTTGTTTTTACTCTTATCAGAAGTATTTGCGTTTCTGCAGTTCTTTGTATCCATTGCGTTTTTATTGGAATTTCGGTTGGATCCATTTACATTTCCTATAGAACTTCTGCTGTTTCTGCTTTCATTTTCATAATTCTTTGCCATTTAATCTTTCCTCCTGTTGCAGATTAATTTCATTGCATTGTTCATTATCTCCAAAAACAGACGGAATATTCATCAAAATGATATTGATTTTTTTTCCATTTTATATTATAATCTAACCTGTAAAAAGAATTTACCCTTCAAAAATTTTTTTTACATAACCCCTTATTTAATTATTTATACTCCCCTCGAAACACCCGGTAGCTCCCCTACCGGGTGTTTCTCTTTGGATTTATAAGGGTTTGTGGGATTTTTGGGTTCATCGTTCTCGTAATATTTCTGTAACATTTGATAGGTATGTCCAAAATATGTCCAAGATTCTATTTTCCGTCCCAGTTTTAGCTCTCTCCTATAATAAAAATGAGGACAGTTCTTTGACTGCCCCCACTCTAATTCTTCTCCTGAAGCTGTTCCATACAATATTTCTCTGCCAATACTATAAATTCATCAGCAACAGAAATCTGCCTCTCGGATTCTTCTTTGCTTGCAATATAAAAATCGTCATAATCGCTGGCGTGACGAATCTCTTCTGCCTGCCCGATCTTCCGCCCCATTTCCCTGGGAAATATAGAAGTCCGAACATAGTCCTTATTAAAATTGGCTACAGCGTCCTTATGACGCTTATAAGCCTTTCCACTGACCGCGTGCACCGCATTGATTGCGTGAAAGATCGAATAATAAGCCCTGTTGTTGGCACCTTTGTAATCTTCTATTGCCAGCAAAGCTCTTGCCGATCTCAGATCTTTTCTCGCGGTCTCCAGTCTATATAGGACAAGGTCTTTCCTGGTGCCAATTTCCTGGTTAGGCTGCTCCATATAACACTACTCCTTCTTTATGAATGTTAGAATAGAACGGATAGTTCATGATCCACTTGTTAAAATGTGCTTCACTTTTTGCTATCGGCTTTATATCAAGATCGTGATCCATGTTAAAATCATAAGTCATATACGAAAGCTGCTGTCCATATGCCTTCAATTCCAGGTCAGACATATCCACCAAAATCATAATATCAACATCCGAATCCGGTCTGAAATCGCCTCTGGCATAAGAACCATACAAAATTATCTGCCTTACATGCGAACCATATATCTTCTTAATCGCCTCTACATACTGTTCAATCAAGTTCTGCATACGCTTTGGCATAATGTCACCTCCCATAATACAATATCTATCAGCTGTGTCCTTCACAGCTAACAAATCTTAGAACCTATTGTTACTTTTATTATACCCGAATTGCAGTTCTATTTCCACCGTTTTGTACCATTTTACTACTTCCGCTAAAACATCGCCGCCAACTTGTTGATCTCCTCAGCCTTCTTATCTGGAAGTACATGTGAGTAGATATCCAGAGTCATCGTGATAGACTTATGCCCCAAGATTTCCTGCATGACCTTTGGCGGAATTCCTCTCTCAAAGCCCCTTGTTGCAAATGTATGCCGCAACGAATGAGGTGTATGTTCTCCAAACACATGTCCATCCTCCCTAATTTGAGCTCTGATTTTCTTCATGTCCTCGTATAATGCGGTTTCAGAGATACACCTGCCAAAGCTGCCTGTAAACACTAGATTCTCGAAGCCAGATTCTGGTCTCCATTTATTACCCAGAAGCATTCTTGTCGCGAGCTGGTGCTTTCTGTGTTCACGCAGTACACTCACAAGGTTCTCAAGCATTGGAATATCCCTTTTGCTAGTTTCAGACTTAGGCTCATCAATCATATATTTTTCTCTAGCTTTAGCGACGTATTTTAAAGTTCCATTCACATGTATAATTTTATTGTCAAAATCTATATCTGACCATTGCAACGCCCGCAGTTCTCCGCTACGCATCCCAGTTCCAAGAGCTACAATATACAGGTCATAAAATTGACTGGTCTTCGAATATCTCATAAATAGTTTTTGTTCTTCCTGAGTCATTACACGTATTTTTCTTTTCCGCTTTTTCTTCTTGATAGAAGTATTTTCTACTGGATTTCGCAGTACCATTCCATTACGAACAGCCTGTGTATACATCCCACTCAGTATAACCCTTACCAGATTGACAGTCGTATGGCTATAACGCTTAGCCATATCATTAAATAGCTTCTGGATATGCTCGCCTCTGACGTCTTTTAACTGTCTTCTCCCCAGAGTTTCTTGAATATGTGTCTTGTACTCGTCCAGATATACTTTGTATGTGCCATACTTGACGTTATTCCTTTTGTACTCTTCCATCCACGTATGAAACCAGGAATCTACAGTCACATTGCTCTCTTTCGCATAAAATCCATGTTCAACTTCATATCTTTTGGCTGCCAGTTCATTTTGGAGTAATTTAAGGTTTGTATTATACAGTACATAAGTTTCCCCCTTGTAAGTAAAGCGAGCCTCATATAATTCTTTGCCTCTCATCCTTATGCCTTTTGGCAGCTTTTTTCCATTATTATCTGTGCTCATCTTATCCCTCCAGTTTTCAAGTGCCCTCCAGCATTTGCTGGAGAGCACCATATACATCACTTTAAATTTGTTACATCTGAAAGATATTGATTAACCTTCGGCATGTAAATCAATACTCGTCTTCCTATTTCAATTCTGGCTCCAGACTGTCTGGCAATCTTATCTGCTGTGTACTGTCCACATCCCAGAATTTTCATAAATTCCTTCCGGTTTACGCATACCGGAGCAGTTGAGATCTCGTTAATATTATTGTCGTTCATAGCAATTTCTCCTTATGTTACCCCTATACTCTTTAACTTTCACTAAACTTCAAATGATAAGAACAAATGGTTTTCGCAGCGAGATACTACCATCTTCAGAAACTTCATATGCCTCTTTAAGTACATCGCCTATAATTTCATTTAAATCGCTTTCGTCAGCGTTCTCACAATCTACAACCGTTATACTGCAAATTAATAACAGCATTAAGATCCTTAATTGCATATGTACCAGAATATATATTTTGGTTTAACGCTGCATCATAATAATCCGTAGAACGATAAAGATTATAATTTACATCATCATCCTCAAAATTCAATGTAAACATATTAATTGCATTTGCAATGGTATTTTCAATCACACATCGCTGTGTGAATTTTATCAGGGCAAGCTGTTACTCCATTTAACGATACCTTTTGAAGAAAAACCAAAGACCAACTTACCGAGCGACAATCTCAAGTACTACCGTCAGCGAAAACAGATGACAACAAGACAGTTGGCGGAAAAGCTGGATATTGTACCATCAACTGTTGTGATGTATGAAAATGGAAAGCAGCCCATCCCTTATGATGTAGCTGTCAAACTGGCGGATATTTTGGAAATTGAAGAGTCTTTACTCTATGATGATTTCTCTCATTTCCTTGCCACACCATATACGGAAGCTTTAAAGAGCGTTAGAATGGTTCTGGGGCTCTCGCTGAAGGCTTTTGCAGAGCAAATAGAGATTGTACCCAGTTACTACTATAAGCTCGAAAGAGGCAATCGCAGACCGTCACGAAAGGTTTATCAGAAGATATGCGCTATGCTCGAAGCCACCGGTCTACAAACTTCACTTTTATGGGAGCATCCATTACAATGAAGGTGAAAGAAAAAATGATTGGAGGAGTGACCTATGGCACAGAATTTGACTTATACCCGTTGCGGTGATTATCTTATCCCTGATATTCAGTTGAACCACACAAGTGATAAACCGCTTGGGAAGTACGGCAGGATGCGCAGAGCGTTTCTTGTGGAAAACAATCCAATACTCTTGGACGACATGATTCTGACTGGGACCTTGTTTCCGCACTTATGGGAAATTGACGAAACAGCTCGCCGTAGAGTAAAACAGATAATGACTGAACTTCTGGAGAAAAATCCGGCTCCGGATAAGGTAATTCAGCAACTTGCCTGGATGCAACACATGAGTAGTCTGAAATCACAGGCAGAAGAAATCGTAAATGCAGAACTGATTTTTGGCTAACAGAATATAGAATTTTTACTTAGGGCTGACTGTAACAGGTCAGCCTTATTTCTTTGATGGGATAATTCTTGAATTGTATTTATGGCAGTTCCAGAATTGTGCTTTTGACAATTCAGCTATATGGTAGGATGGCAGGAATGCGGATTGGATCAAAATATTTATCGATTGAGAATTGCAATTTGAAATTGAAATTTGAGAAAAAAGAGGTATAATGTTTTTATAGCACAAAATTATGAGAAGTTGCGTTTGTGGGAGGTTGAAACATGGCTGTTTGTTATAATAAATTATGGAAAATTCTTATTGATCGTGGTATGAGCAAGACGGAACTTATTAAGGCAGCAAAAATTAGTACAAATGCCATGGCAAAACTTGGAAAGAACGAAGATGTCCGAGTAGAGGTTTTGGTTAAAATATGCGGAGTGTTAAATTGCTCCATAGATGATATTCTGGATATCATTCCAGAACAGACAGCTTAAGGCAAGGAGGATATACTGATGAGTATTGTTTTATCAAAGAAACAAATGACAGAAGAAGATATCAAATTGAATTATATTACTCCTGCTATTCTGAAAGGCTGGAAAGGTCATATCACGATGGAGACCAGAATCACAGATGGTCGCATCAACATCAGGGGCAATATCGTAGTTCGCAGTAAACCCAAGTTTGTCGATTATTTGTTGTACTTAAACGATGGCAAGCCGATTGCCGTTGTGGAAGCAAAGGATAACAATCACTCTGTATCTCATGGATTGCAGCAAGCGATGACATATGCTCAGATGATGGATTTGCCGTTTGCATATTCGTCAAACGGTGACGCTTTCTATGAGCATGATTTTCTGACCGGACAGGAGCAACAGATTGAATTGGAGAAATTTCCGACACAAGATGAGCTGATTGCACGTTACTATGCGGAGCTAAATGGTGGAAATGGCATTTCTGTCGTGGAAAAGAAAATTGTTTCCCAGCCGTATTATTCATCTCAGAGTACTTATCCGCCAAGATATTATCAGCGAAATGCTGTGAACAGAACGGTGGAAGCAATTGCAAGAGGACAGCAGAGATTGCTGCTTGTCATGGCTACCGGAACAGGCAAAACATATACTGCTTTTCAGATTGTATATCGTCTGCTCCGTTCTGACCTTAAAAAGAGAATTTTGTATTTAGCGGACAGAAATATTCTTGTAGACCAAAGTATTGCACAGGACTTCGCACCGCTTGAAAAGACAATTTACAAGGTTAATTTTTCTGACAAAGAATGTTTGAGAGAAATTGCAGCCCATGAAGTGAATTTTGCCCTCTATCATCAGATGGTAGGTCAGAACGATGAAGAACATTTCAGGCAGATACCGGCAGAATATTTCGACCTTATTATTGTAGACGAGTGTCACCGAGGAAGTGCAAAGGAAGATAGTAACTGGCGCAAGGTTTTGGAATACTTTTCTTCTGCCACTCAGATCGGTATGACCGCTACTCCAAAGGAAAGTGAAAAGGTATCGAACATAGATTATTTTGGAGAGCCGGTTTATATTTATAGCTTAAAACAGGGCATTGAGGACGGCTTCCTTGCCCCGTTTAAGGTCATCAATATCACAACCAACATCGGAGACGGCTGGAGACCATACCAGGGGCAGACCGATATTTTCGGCAATGTCATTGAAGACCGCATTTACAACAACCGGGATTACGATTACACCATCATTCTCCAAGACCGCATTGATGAGGTTGCAAGGGAAATTACGGAATATCTGAAAAGCACCGACAGAATGCAGAAAACTATCGTCTTCTGCGCTTCCGAAGATCATGCAGAACGCATGAGAATTGCCCTTACCAACTGTAATCAGGATATGGTGAAGGAGAACCCGGACTATTGCGTGAGAATTACTGGCTCAGATGTATACGGCAAGTCCAAACTTGACTATTTCATCTCTGTATCCGAACCGTATCCCGTTATTGCAACAACATCGGAACTGCTTTCCACCGGAGCTGACTGCAAGATGACCAAGCTCATTGTTCTTGACAAGACGATTGAGAGCATGACCACTTTCAAGCAGATTATCGGGCGTGGAACCCGTATCAGAGAAAAAGACGGCAAAACACATTTTGTTGTCATGGACTTTCGGAATGTGACAAGGCTATTTTCCGACCCGGATTGGGACGGCCCGGTTGAGCAGGATGAGGGCTTCCAGCATGGCGGCTCCAAGCCAGAGGGTAGCGGTCGTGGCGGTGGTGGAGGTATGCAGCCTCCTGATGACCCTGTGGAAACGCCCGTCGTTGACAGAGATGGCTGCAAGGTAAAAATTATCAACAAGACCGTTTCAGTTTATGATGCGAATGGAAAACTCCTCAGACAGGAGGACATTATCGACTACACCAGAACCAACATCAAGGGTGAATACGCTTCGCTGTCCGATTTTATCCGCAAGTGGAAAGCGTCGGACAAAAAGAAAACTATTGAGGAATCTTTCACGGCGATGGGCATTGATCTAAAAGCATTGAAAGCAGACCAAGGTATGGAAGATGTGGACGATTTCGACTTCATCTGTTATGTGGCATATGGTAAAAAGCCGCTGACCCGAAAAGAACGGGCTAACAATGTTAAGAAGAAAGACTTTTTCAGCAAGTATTCTGCCGACGCACAGGCCGTTCTTGATATATTGCTGGATAAGTATATGAACCAAGGTATCACAGAGGTTGAGGATATTAAAGTTCTCTCCCTTGCGGATTTTGCCAATTACGGTAAGCCTGCAAAAATTGTCAAGCTGTTTGGCGGCAAGGCTCAATATGAAACCGCTGTTAGAGAGCTTGAGGCAAGTATCTATGAAGAAGTAGAGGTAGGATAAATATGGCGATGCAGTCAGGTTTTATAAAAAGAATTAGAGATATAATGCGTATGGACGCTGGTATCAACGGCGATGCGCAACGAATTGAGCAGATGGTATGGATGCTTTTTCTCAAAGTCTATGACGCAAAAGAAGATGATTGGGAGCTGAATGAGGATAATTATGAATCCATCATTCCCGAAGACCTTAGATGGAGAAATTGGGCGAAAGCTGATGGTAGCGGTCATGCTATGACTGGAGATAAGCTCCTTAATTTTGTCAACAATACCTTGTTCCCGGTTCTGAAAGGCAATGATGTGAAAGATGGTGATGCGGTTCTCTATGAGGGTATCAAGGTGACACCCGATACTCCAATTAAGAAAGCCATTGTCAAGTCCACCTTCGAGGATGCCAACAACTATATGAAGGACGGCGTTTATCTTCGTCAGGTCATTGATGTCATTGACGAGATTGAGTTTGACGATGTGAAGGAAAGCCATGCTTTCGGTTTTGTCTATGAGGAGATTTTGCGGGAGTTGCAATCTGCTGGTTCTTCCGGTGAATTCTATACGCCGAGAGCAGTCACCGAGTTTATGGCATTGATGATAAAGCCGCAGCTGGGCGAAAAGATGGCAGATTTCGCCTGTGGCACCGGTGGATTTATCACCTCTTGGCTTGGACAGCTCTCCAAGCAGGTAACGGACACCGCCGCTCAGAAGCAGCTGGATGATAGCATTTACGGAATTGAAAAAAAGCCTTTTCCCTATCTGCTGTGCGTAACCAATATGCTGCTGCATGACATTGAAGTCCCGAACATCTATCACATGAACTCGTTGAAACACAATTTGTTGGACTATACGGATGATGATAAGTTTGATGTGATATTGATGAATCCTCCCTATGGTGGGCATGAGGACAAGTCTATTCAAGGCTTCTTCCCAGACGACTTGGCAAGTTCGGAAACAGCCGACCTGTTTATGTCGGTCATCCTGTACCGCTTGAAGAAGAACGGCAGAGCCGCCGTTGTCGTGCCGGACGGCTTTCTGTTTGGTCTGGACAACGCCAAGGTAAACATCAAGAAGAAACTCATTTCCCAGTTCAATCTGCACACGATTGTCCGGCTACCCGGCTCTGTGTTTAGCCCTTATACCTCAATCACAACCAATCTGCTGTTTTTTGACAACACAAAGCCGACCACAGAGACATGGTTTTATCGGGTAGATATTCCGTCTGACAGAAAGCATTTCTCTAAGACCAAGCCGATGGAGCTGAAGCACTTTGATGACTGCATCGCCTGGTGGAATGACCGAAAGGAAATTACGGACGGCGAAAACTTCAAGGCGCAGAAGTTTACCGCAGATTATCTGCTGAATGAACAGGGCTGCAATATCGACCTGTGCGGCTATCCCCATGAGGAAGAAGAAATCCTTGACCCAATGGACACTATCCGGGAATATCAGGAAAGACGGACTGCCCTCAATGCGGAAATTGATAAGGTACTGGCAGAACTGGAAGCTCTGCTGCCGGGAGGTGTGAGCGAATGACACCGGAACAGTTAAAAGCGAGTATTTTGCAGTATGCCATACAAGGCAAGCTGGTGGAGCAGCGAGCCGAGGAAGGCACCGGCGAGGAACTCTTTCAGGAAATCGAACGAAAGAGAGAAGTGTTGATAAAAGAAAAAATCATTAAAAAAGACAAGAGAACCAACTCAATAATCAATTTTCAAGAAGTACCTTTTGATATTCCCGAGAATTGGATGTGGGTTACTCTTGGAAGCATATTGAATAAACTTACTGATGGTACTCACAAGACCCCTAAATATACCTCTACAGGAGTTAAATTTGTATCTGTTAAAGATATGAGCAACGGTTTCCTATCGTTAGAAAACACTAAATATATTTCAGAAGAAGAACACAAAGAATTGTATGCACGATGCAATCCAGAAAAGGAGGACTTAATACTTTCAAAGGTAGGTACAACAGGCGTTCCCGCAATCGTAGATACTACCGAACCATTTAGCCTGTTTGTAAGTGTGGCATTGCTCAAATTCGATTGCAAATGTATAGATGTAGAATTTTTGTATTATATGCTTATGAGCCCCCTGGTACAAGCACAAGCCACCGAGAATACAAGAGGAGTGGGAAATAAAAATTGGGTATTAGATGCTATAGCAAGCACTATGGTTGTTCTTCCCCCTCTCGTCGAACAAAAGCGCATCGTTGCCAAGATTGAAGAACTCCTCCCTCTGGTTGACCGCTATGCTGCTTCCTATGAGAAGCTGGAGCAGTTTAACGCCAAGTTCCCGGAGGATATGAAGAAGTCCATTCTGCAATATGCCATTCAGGGTAAGCTCGTTGAGCAGCGAGCTGAGGAAGGCACCGGCGAGGAACTCTATCAACAAATTCAGGCAGAGAAGCAACGGCTCATTGCGGAAAAGAAAATCAAAAAGGAAAAACCCCTGCCCGAAATTGCAGAGAATGAAATTCCTTTTGATATTCCGGAGAGCTGGAAGTGGGTGCGACTATCAGACATTATTGATGTCCGTGATGGTACACATGATAGCCCGAAGTATGTTCCTATGGGTATTCCACTGGTCACAAGTAAGAATTTAAGCAACGGCACCATTGATTATGGCAATGTGAAATATATCACCCAAGAAGATGCGGATAAAATAAATGCAAGGTCTATGGTTGACGATGACGATATTCTTTTTGCGATGATTGGCTCAATAGGAAATCCTGTTTTAGTGAAAAAAGACAGCGAGTTTTGTATCAAAAACATGGCTTTGTTTAAGAAGTTTGCTGATACTGATATTTCTATGCAGTATATGTACTGGTTCTTCTTCTATGCTCAGTACAAGTTAAAAAAAGAAGCATCCGGTGGTGTGCAGTCGTTTATCTCCTTGTCCAGATTCAGAGAATATTTAGTTCCATTGCCCCCATATGAAGAACAAATCAGAATTGCTAACAAGATTGAACAGATACTGCCGTTATGTAAACGGTTGAAATGAGGTGATTGCAATGAAGAAATGGGCAAAGAATCCTTGGGTTCTTGGAATTGGAACAACTGTAATAGGTGGCGTACTTCTTTCTTTGCTACTGGATTGGATTCAGGGTATTGATTGGTTAAGTACCTTTAAGAATGTTATGAGATTTATTTTTAATGGTGTCGTTTCTTTCCTGAATTTTGAAATTAAAGTATGGTGGTTGCTTATTGCCATTGCAATTATCGTAGTTGGATTGTTTGTGGTTGCAAAAATATCGGGTTCCCAGTCAAATAATATACCCCCCACATTTTTACAATACACCAAGGATTACATGTTGGGTTATTCATGGGAGTGGACTTATTCCAAAATGTATGATGGGAAATACACCATTAGCAACCTGCATCCAGTTTGCACAAAGTGTGGTATGAGGCTCAAACAAGGCGGTCTGTATGGAACAGAAATGGAGTGCCTACGCTGCAATACAACTCAAAATTGGGAAGATTCTGTTGAATATGATGCCCAGTTACTGATTGAGGATAATATCAGAAAGAATTACTCGCAAAACCAGTAACCGATATTACTAAAACATATTTAACTCATTTGATTGGAGGGAAAAACTATGATGCAAATTGACAGTGCAATACTGGCTACAGACAAAGTGATTTGTAAAAATATCAGTAGATTTGACGACTCAGAACGTGGGTTATTGAGCCAGAATATCTTGTCGCAGTTACGTAATTTTGTAGAATACATTGCAGATAAAGTATATGCTAATGGTTCAGACCTCGACCCCAATAATTATGCTCTAAATGTTGAAGCGTTGAAGTATTTGCAAACAAGAGGAGACCTCCGTTTTTTACACCAATTTCATGAGCTTCTTCAAAAGTCGGTGTCACATTACACTTTAGATGAAAATGGTTCTGAAAGATTAATGCTGAAGTACTATGAGTATCTCCTGAAAATAAAAATCTTTCTTAATGATACTTATGGGCTTCATGTTCTGGATAATATTGAAGATTTTCCATTGGATACGGATACAGAACTGTCAGAGTATCACGAGAAAATTGCAGAAAAAATTTACAGTCCAAGTCAGGGATGTTCAACAAGTATATATTCAGATAGATATTACATTCAAAAGATTAAGCCGTTCTTTGTGAACCAGCGAATATACTACGAAGTTACATTTACTGCAGCAAACAGTAAAATAAGCAAATTTGACCGAGTAATCGCTTTTTCGCGTTATGAAATACTAAGTAACTATGCGGTAAAACTTTCGATTCGTAATGATTCGATCAATGTTTTAGGAAAAGACATGACTATTCAAATTATCGATGGGTGGAATGTATCAATACGTCCCTGCGAATTGGATAATTTTGCAGATATTATCGGAAAACATTCTAAAATCAACACAGGAACAAAAGAGTATTCCGAATTGATGCGATTTTTGACGGAAACTAAAATGCCACTATCAGAGTTGGTTGCGTGCTCAGAACGGTATTATGGTTTTGTAAAAAATCAGATTACAAGTCAGGCAAGAACGACTTATATTTTTGACACCCTTGATCAGTGTAGAGAGATAATCTTATCCAATAAGCCTGGATGTAATGTACTTAAGTATCTACTGTACCATTTGAATAACAGAATTATTAAATGGCAACGTTGGAATAATGGCTGTTCGTTGTTGTCAGGGCTAAATTTAAGTTATGGATGTATTCCGTTTGATAGGATGCCGTTTTGTACATCATTGAGAAATCATAATCCACGCATATACGATTTGCTGGACTGCCTATCGGAAAAAGGTAGAGAACATGAACTATTCGCACGCCATATTCAAAATAATACAGAGATAGAAGGGATGTTGTTTACACCCCAAAAGGATATAGTAGGTTTTGATAATATCGATGCGCTGATTAGTACATATAATCGCAAGTTATATCTTCCAAAACATGAACACAGAAAGCTGATGACTTTTCATGATTTTGTGTATATCAAAGGATATGCTGATGATAGCGCATTCATAATTCAAAAATTACGAGATCTGGCAACAAGTGGAATAGCACAATATACCGGATCTGTAGATTCATGGCTGAACAAAGGCTCATATTCTATTGATTCGCCAGAGAAAAAAGACGCATTGCGAAATATGTTTGCAAAATCGCAGGTGGCGCTTATTTATGGTTCTGCCGGAACTGGAAAATCAACGCTGATCAATCATATTTCAAACTTCTTTTCTAACCAGAAAAAGTTGTATTTGGCGAATACACATCCAGCAGTAGACAATATGCGCAGGAAAGTAACCGCCAGCAATAGAGAGTTTAATACCATTGCAAGTTTTATTTCCGAAAAGAATCAGCACACAGAATGCGATGTTCTTATTATCGATGAGTGTAGTACAGTAAGCAATTCTGATATGCGAAAAGTCTTAGAAAAGGCAGAGTTTAAGCTTCTGGTTCTTGTAGGAGATGTTTATCAGATTGAATCAATCTATTTTGGAAATTGGTTTGATATTGCACGCAATTTCATTTCCAAAGACTCTATCTTCGAACTAACACATCCATACAGAACGCAAAATGAAAACCTTCTCACCGTGTGGGAAAGAGTGCGAAATCTGGACATTGCAATTTTGGAGCCTATGGTTAAGAGCAAATATTCCATCCGTCTGGATGAATCTATTTTCTCCCATGCAGAAGAAGATGAAATCATTCTCTGCTTAAATTACGATGGATTGTACGGAATTAATAACATCAATCGCTTCTTACAGAACAGTAATCCGAGTCCGGCAATGCAATGGGGGATTGGATTGTATAAAGTTGGCGATCCTGTATTGTTTAATGAATCAGACCGCTTCTCTCCTTTGATTCACAATAATTCGAAGGGGCGTATTGTTGGTATTGCAACAGAGGAAATGAAGATTTGGTTCGAAATTGAGTTGGATTGCGTGATTAATGAATTGGATGCATGGGGGTATGATTTTGAATTGATGGATGCATCTAAAAGCGGAAATTCTATAATTAAATTCAGCGTTGATAAATACAGAAGCACCGATGAAGATGATGATTATTCTGACACAGTGGTTCCATTTCAAGTTGCTTATGCGGTATCCATCCACAAGGCTCAGGGTTTGGAATATCGTTCTGTGAAAATTGTAATTACCACCGAAACTGAAGAACGCATTACACACAATATTTTCTATACTGCAATCACTCGTGCAAAAGAAAATCTTAGAATCTATTGGAGCCCGGAAACGGAAAAGAGTGTGTTGGAAAATCTAACAGTTAGAGATTCCAGGCGAGATGCCAATCTATTGAAGCAACTATATTCTCTGTGATTTTCGGATGTGCTTCTATTGTTCTTGTAAGATATAACAAATATAGCGTTCAGAATGAACGAGTAGCCATCAATGAAATTGATGTTCAAAGGGTATCAGGGAGATTTTCCTGGCGAGTTATACATCACCTGAATATCTCAAACAAGGAATGATACACAATATCGCCACAACTGGATAGATCCAGTTTAGTGCTTTTTACAGATCCCCAAAAGTAGCTCTGGAAATCCCAAATGTTTTCATTTCAGGATTTCCGGCATAATCCTTTATTAACCATTCTCGCGCATGTCCTAAGCCTGCAACGTATACGGTAATCCATCCGTACTACTCTAACTTTAAGCCGCCGTTTCCGGCGGCAAGGTTTTAAATATTAATTGTTTTTGTTTTACTCCGGCATATTTCTGGAAGTTTTTCAGACCATGGAAGAATATCATCTATAAAACTGTATTCCTTATCCTCCTGATGGTCTTTTAATACAGTCAGGATATATTCAAGGTACCGGAACGGATTGAGATTATTAGCCTTTGCAGTTTCCGTGATGCTGTAGATAATGGCACTGGCATTTGCGCCATCCAGACTGTCGATCAGCTTCCATGTATGCTTATGGAGACAAAAGCTACGCAAAGCACTTTCTGTCGTATTGTTATCCATAGGAATATCACCGTCTTCCAGAAAGGCTTTCAAAGAAGCTTCCTGGTTGATACAGTAGTTGATCCCATCCAAAGTCTTTCCGCAGGAAAGCTGGTTTTTAGACTGTATCTCTTTTGCCCATGCAAAGAAGGCCTCTACAAGAGGTCTGATGTTGGTCTGACGATACATTTTTCTGGCTTTTGCAGGCTGTCCCTCCATCTGGTTATCCAGATGATAGATCGCGGCAATCCGGCTGACTGCTTCGTAGGCTATCGTCTCTTTTGCATTTTTCTGTACTGCTTTTGGCAGGGCTTTTAACGCCTCCGCAAACCTACGCCTTGCATGGGACCAGCAGCCCGCAAAGACGATGTCTGGATTTTCCCTGTCCAGTTTCCTGTATGCAGAGTAACCATCGCAGACTACGATCCCTTTAAAATCCTTCAGGAATTCTTCCGGATGATCCGCTTTCCGGGTGCGCTGGTATTCATACAAGATGATCGGGGTATCTGTATAACTCTTTCCAGTCCGATAGATCCACATGTAACTTTTGCTGTTCACCGGCCGTCCATCCTTAGTGACCATGACCGGAGTCTCATCCGCCTGAAGCACATGAAACTGATACAGTTCCCTGTGGAGACGGTCATAAAGGATACCCAGATACCTGTCTGCACACTGGATCATCCAGTTTGCCATGACCTGTCTGGAGATATGGATGTCATTCCGCAGGAATTCCTGGCTGATCCTGTAAAGAGGAAGCCCGTTTACGTACTTGGCATTCATGATGCTTGCTGCAAGTGATGGAGTGAGCAGGCTGTTACGCAGCAGATCTTTTGGGCGGTCTGCTTTTATGATCGTCTGGTTGTCCCTGCCGGCATAGACTGCCACGTGATGTTCCTCAACGGTATAGACAGCAGGCTGTACACGGACTCTTTTATAAATCTCATCCGGAAGCTGCTTCCATCCATCTGTGCCAAAGACATCCCGGAGTTTTTCTTCTGACATGGTATGGCTGATCACTTCAACCGGAAGATCCTTCAGATCTGCCTCGCGTTTTCCCTTACTCTTACGATGGCGCGGCTGTATCACATCTTCCTCAGCAGGCTCGACCACATACAGTGTTTCCGTAAGTGCTTCAGCCTCGTTAAAGATAAGTTCCAGTTCCATCTGTCCGGAGATCGTCTCCAGCTTTTCGGAAGAACGGCCGTAACGCTTGTTGTTTGCGTCAGCGATCTGCTCGATAAGGCGCTCCATGTTTGTATTCAGCTGGCTGATCTGATCCTGCATGGACAGGATGACTGCCATGAGTGTTTCCCTGCTGAAACTATTCAGTTCTTCTTTTGTATATACTTTTGCCATGGATGCCCTTCTCCTTTATCTGATGTCTTTATTGTAACGCAAAGATAAAGAAAAAGCGAATCCGGCAGATAGAGCATCCGTCATTTTTACCAATGGATGAACACTCTGAAAAACTCAAAAAACTAATAGTTTTTCGGGCTTTTCAGAGTACTTATCCACAAACCCCGTAAATGGCCTGAAAGTACTCCTTAATAAATGAAGACAGCGGATCATGAAAAGTGGATAACTTTTTTTCTGAGCTTATAATGACCGGAAGATATTTTTTTATTTTCTCTGTTTTGCACAGGACTTTATAAGACTTTCCCCGGTCTGACTTCCTGGATCGGATGGCGTGCAACAACTTCAAGTCCCTGCATGAGATACTGGTACTGCTCCGGTGTGATCTCCAGTGCTTCTTCTTTCGTGCGGGGCCAGTTAAATGCGCCCAGTTCCAGTCTTTTGTATAAGAGTAGGAAGCCATCGCCTTCCCAGACCAGCCCTTTGATACGGTCAGTCCGCCTTCCGCAGAACAGGAACAGGATATCTTTCTGATACGGATCCAGCTGAAAATTAAACTTGATGATGGATGCAAGGCCTTCCATACCACGTCTCAGATCTGTGTAACCGGTAGCCAGGTAGATTCTGCGAAACCCAGAAGCATCATTCAGCATGAAAGATCTCTCCGATCCGTGACAGGAGTTCTGCTGAAACGGAATTGGATATCTCTACAGAAACCGATCCTTTCCGGATGATGATATCTGGCTGGAATCCATTTCTGACAGGCTCCTGTTTGATTGGAAGACTGATCTCTGCAAATGAGATCTTTCGCGGGCTGGTTTCATCTGCCGGGTCTGTAATAACCGAAAGTTCCTTTGATGTCAAAGCAGCAAAAGCTTCTTTTCTGAGAATCCTTTGCCAATAAAAGAATTGTTTGTCTGAGATTCCATTTGCCCTGCACCACTCGGTCTTATTCATGCCACTGTTCAAACATTCATTCATGATCTGGGTCCAATGTTCAATACGGATCTGACGTGTGATCTTATCCATAAGATTTCTCCTTTAAAAAACTTTTAGTTTTATAAAGGGATTATCTCATGGTTTTAGGCGAAAAGCACGGTACTAACTATTTACCGTGTACCCTGCAACTATTACAGCAAGTAATATGAATCTTGTCCAATTTGCCATCATATTTCTTTGGCAATACCTTCACATACAATAGCACAATTGCTACCATCGTTGCTATCATTCCTATTGTTGCTGCAATTCCAATTGACATAATTTAGTCCCCCTTTTCTCTTATGTACTTTTATTATAGCACCTTTTTTCGTTGTTCAACTAATATTCGTTATTTTAATACGATATAGCATATTATTACTGTTTTTCCTCTACTATAACCATATACTAACAGAAAGACGGTGATATTATGGTGCCTGTACTTGATAAAATTACGACCTATCGCAATCAAAAAGGCTGGACAGAATACCAGCTTGCTACAAAATCTGGTCTGACTCAATCAACCATCTCTTCCTGGTATCGGAAAGATTTAGTGCCTTCAATTCCTTCTCTTGAAAAAATATGTAGTGCTTTCGGGATTACCCTCTCACAATTCTTTTCTGAAAACGAGGAACCCTATGTTCTTACCAAAACTCAGAGAAGTTTACTTGAGGCTTCAGCAGCCCTCTCAGAAGAACAACAGCGTGCATTAATTGAATTTATAAAAACTCTTTAAAAGGCTATGCGTATCCCCACGCATAGCCTTATCTTTAATACCTTGTACCATTTGATTCTATTCCCTTCTGCATTCCATAAAAAGCTGAAAGGCACACTTGAATCCTTGCGTAAACCCAATTTCTTCTCCCACCTCAGCAATCGCAAACGCCAGATCCCCCCCCCCTCACGTCCAGTTTTATCGTCAACCTGGATAGAAGCCTTGTTCTTTTCCAGAAGTTTTCTGACTTCTGACAGTAATTTTTCATCCTGCCAGCCGCTCCGTCCTAGTTCTTCCAGTTCCATGTCATACAATTTTTTTATCATACTGTCCATAATGTTTCGAACCTGCTCTGGTTCCAATTCTCCCTTCTATGAGCATATTTAATTTTTTATCTGTTGCAAATTTGAAAATATAAAAAAAGAGACCAGAATTCAAATTCCAGTCTCTTCCATTTCTCTATAAGCAATAGAAAACTTCGTTAATACCGTCTCTAACTATTAATCTTTAGTCTTTTAATCGTCCCAACAACATCTGATAATGTCTTTGTCCGATATGCCGTCCTGCACGCTGCAAACCATCAACACATTCCCTTACTTCATCAGACGTTAATTCATGTTCCTCATATGCAGCCATAAGAATCCCTATGGTTCCCATAATTTTAAGTCCCATCTGTGCTGATACATTTCTTCCTTTTGCTTCATCCATCAGCAATAAATCCGCTTTTAATTCATCTGTCAGAACAATCGCTTCACTCTCTCCCTGGTCAAGACCAGTTGCTCTTTTCAATATGCTGACTGATTCAAGGTTATTGACAGGCTTTACTGCAATAAATTCCTTCTGTCTAATCACCTTGGCTTCTAGTTGAAAGCGTTCATCTACAGTTAATTCATTAAAAACTGCCTCTGGAATAAGAACTTCTCCAAATAGTTTTTCAAGCAAATCCAACTGATTGATTTTTAGAAGTGATATCAGCGGTGTGGTATCTGACACAACGATCATACCGCAGTCTCCCTCTTTTTAAGTTCTCTGAAAGTATTCAGTTCAGCATCCAGATCATCCATAGTCATATCAAAATAGGAGTATCCCAGCTTATCATACAGATCTATCAGCTCCGATTTTCTGATACCCAGTATCTCTGCAGCCCGACCATGAGATATTGTCTGATTTAATATATAAGGATAGAGTAATAGTGCATTTCTGGTAAGCTCAGTTTCTGGTGTCATAGTTACCAGATATTTAGACATTCCTACCGGAACTTTAATAGTTACAGATTCTGTTGTTACCATAATATCACATCCCTTCTCTGTGCGTCATGTAATTATCCTTCAACAGTTTGCTCCTTTTTTATATTATAGCTAATATTCTCCTTTTCTACAACTGATACATTGAAAAATAAGTTTTTCCTCGCTCTCTTATTCCACTTTCATGTCCAAAATATGTCCAAGATGCCCTCCCCAAATATGAACCCCAGTAAACTTCGACACCCGATTTTCCGCGTATTTACGCCATTTCGCGCCCTATCAAACTATGCCGTTTATAACCCCTTATTTAATTATTTATACTCCCCTCGAAACACCCGGTAGCTCCCCTACCGGGTGTTTCTCTTTGGATTTATACTCTCCCCGATACATCCGGCAGCTCCCCTTTTCAAATCCCCTGTATCTCTACTTCTGCATTTTCTGCATCTGTATCCTGGGAAGAATGCTCCAGCCAGATCATATCCCCTTCTAAAAGATAAAATTTTCTCTCATTATCCTGTGCCAGCCCATACATCGCACTGTGCCCATTATGTTCTACACGAATATTCGCATACCCTTTTGTCACAGTGAAGATATAGGATCCTGCTTCCAGGTCTGTTCCCACCAGTAGTAGATCATCACCTGTCAAAGTAAGAACTGTGTCCGCTTCCTCCCAGGAATCTTCTGTCAGGTTATCGTACGTTTCCTGATAAGCAGAGTCTGTCCTGTCCTTCAATTCTTCGATTACTGCCGGTACAACACTGATCAAAATAATCAATGCCATAAACCATATGACACTTCCTCTTCTCCGTTTCCTTTCCCTATTGACAGTTCTGGCGGCTGGCTGTGCATTTCCTCTCACAGTCTGATGCGCACCTTGACTTCTCCCTGCCGCCCTGGTGCCTGTCCCTGTGGCTGGCTTTGACCTTTTCTGTCCATCCTGCGGATACTCCTGTATCTTCTTATCACCCAAAGGACGTTCCTCATCCTCCATCATAATCCTGGCTCTCCAAGAGGCATGCTTATAATGATCTCTTCGATTCTCATTCAGGTGATATAAAATCTCATCATTTCGATATGGCATGCCGCAAAGCTTGCACCTTCCATTGACAATCGGACCGCCGCATACCTGACATTCTTTTCTCATTGTAAAACTCCTTCCTGCCATCCTCATACTACAGCCATATTACATCTATTTTTCCTTCTAATATTAATATATTATCTATTTTATATAATTCTTTCAAGGTGTAAATTGCCATTTACATATTTTCCTGTTATAATTATACTGTTCTTTGCACAGATATCTTTTTATGACTGTAAAGATGATTTTAAATATATAACAAGGAGGTTCCTATGGAACAACTGATTATTCCCATGGGTTATCATGCAGACCTGAATCTCCACGATACCCAGGTAGCAATTAAAACTGTCAAAGATTTTTTCCAGCAGACACTGGCACAGAAGCTGAACCTTCTCCGTGTATCAGCCCCTGTCTTTGTTGATCCTTCATCCGGCCTTAATGACAATCTGAATGGCGTAGAACGCCCTGTAAGCTTTGATATCAAAGGCCAGGATCAACCAGCTGAGATCGTCCATTCCCTTGCCAAATGGAAAAGATATGCCCTCAAAAAATACGGCTTTTCCCATGGGGAAGGTCTGTACACTGATATGGTAGCCATCCGCAGGGATGAGGATCTGGATAATATTCATTCTGTCTATGTGGATCAGTGGGACTGGGAGAAGATCATTTCCAAAGAAGAGCGCAACATGGAGACCTTGATTTCCACGGTTCGTACTATCTACAGCGTTCTTCGGAAAACAGAGAAATATATGGCTGTACAATATGACTACATAGAAGAGATCCTGCCCCGGGAGATTGCTTTTGTTTCCACACAGGAGCTGGTAGATATGTATCCGGAGCTCACCCCAAAGGAAAGAGAATACAAGATCGTCAAAGAAAAAGGTGCTGTTTTCCTGATGCAGGTAGGAAAGACCCTTACCAATGGAGAACGTCATGACGGCCGTGCCCCGGACTATGATGACTGGGAATTAAACGGCGATATCCTGGTATACTATCCTGTACTTGACATTGCCCTTGAGCTTTCTTCCATGGGTATCCGCGTGGATGAAGATACTCTGGATAAACAGCTGACAGAAGCAGGATGTGACGACCGGAGAGAGCTTCCCTTCCAGAAAGCGGTTCTGAATAAGGAGCTGCCTTATACCATCGGCGGTGGTATCGGACAGTCACGTATCTGTATGTTCTTCCTTCGCAAGGCACATATCGGGGAAGTCCATGTTTCTCTTTGGCCAGAGGAGATCCAGGAAAAAGCAGCACAGGGCGGCATACCGCTCTTATAAAAGAACAGGAACGAGGGATCCATTGTGAATATATTATTTTTTTTAACCCCCAAAAGCGAGGTAGCATATATTTTTGAAAATGAAACCCTGCGGCAGACTCTTGAAAAAATGGAACACAGAAAATTCTCCTGTATTCCCTTATTAAGTCCGGACGGCAAATACACCGGCACGATTTCAGAAGGAGATCTTCTCTGGGGCATGCAGCGTTTGGAGATCTCAGACCTGAAAGATGCAGAGAGTGTACCGATCATGGCCATTCCACGCCGTGCCAATTACAAGCCGGTACATATCAATTCTGATATGGAAGATCTGGTAGACCGTGCCATTAACCAGAATTATGTTCCGGTTGTAGATGATCAGGGATTTTTTATCGGGATCATCACCCGTAAAGCCATCATTAAATATTGTTACTCTGAAATGCAAGGGGCTGTCGGGAAATAGATAGTTCCAAAGCAGGGAGGGTATGACTCACAACGAGTCATACCCTCCCTGAATTTATCTGAAAAAAGAAAAAAAGATGGCTAACGACAACCATCTTTCTCTCCGTTACATGTTATAATGTAACTATGCTAACAACTAATTATTATAACGATTTTTTTGAGTTTGGGCAACAAAAAATTAACTTTAGTTTCTTCGAATTGAGTTTACCTGACGACGATCCAGTCTATACCCTGAAAAAAGTGATGGAGGAATTAGATTTTTCTGGCTTGGTAGCCAAGTGTTCAGATAAGGGAAGAACCGGGTACAACCCAATTATGATGTATGCTGTAGTTACCTATGCAAATATGCGGGGAATANACTGGATCTAACATGTCTAGTCCGAGAAACCAGCGGTATGCAACGTTTACCGCGATCTCTTTCATGGTCTGACGCATGCTTTTTATCCCATAGAGATACTGAATGAATGGTATCTTTATCAGCATGACGGGATCCATACTGGGACGACCGTTATCCGGACAGTATTTTTCTTCAACCAGATCATAAATAAAGTTCCAATTGATTGCTTTATCAATCAATCGCAGCATATGGTTTTGAGGTACCATGTCATCCATGGAAAACATCATCATTTGTTCTCTTTTTTTATCTGTATTTTTCGTCATCATAAAAAACACCGCCCTTCTGATATTTATTATATCAGAAAAGCGGTTCCAATAATAGCAAAACCCTGCAAAAGCAGGGCTTTGTCTACAGTCTGCAGGGAGGGTATGACTCACAACGAGTCATACCCTCCCTTGAATTTATCTGAAAAAAGAAAAAAAGATGGCTAACGACAACCATCTTTCTCTCCGTTACATGTTATAATGTAACTATGCTAACAACTAATTATTATAACGATTTTTTTGAGTTTGGGCAACAAAAAATTAACTTTAGTTTCTTCGAATTGAGTTTACCTGACGACGATCCAGTCTATACCCTGAAAAAAGTGATGGAGGAATTAGATTTTTCTGGCTTGGTAGCCAAGTGTTCAGATAAGGGAAGAACCGGGTACAACCCAATTATGATGTATGCTGTAGTTACCTATGCAAATATGCGGGGAATACGTTCTGTTGACCGTATTGTTGATCTGTGTGAAAGAGACCTTGCTTTTATCTGGCTGACACGCGGACAAAAACCGAAACGTGATGCTTTTTATGACTTTAAAAACAGGAAGCTGACATCTGATGTCCTGGATGACCTGAATTACCAGTTTATGCGGCGGCTGCAGAAAGAAGGGCTGGTCACATTAAAAGAACTTTTTATTGACGGTACAAAGATAGAGGCAAATGCGAACCGTTATACTTTTGTATGGCGCGGAAGCATCAATTACCATCTGGCAGGACTTCTGGACTCTATCGACCAGCTTTTTGAAAAATATAATTCTTTTTTGCAGGAGAATGATTATGGGACAAGGTACGAGCTGGGAAATGCACAGATGTTTGTGATCGAAGGGATGGATAAAGTCCGGGAAGTGATCGAAAAGAACAGAAAACGAAAGCTTGCAAAACATAAAAAACTCTCAAATAACCGTATTATAGAGATCGATAACTGTTCGCCGCTTGAAATACGGAAACTCCAGAACAAACTCACGATGATCGCGGATAACGAGGGAATCGAATTCGTTTACGGAAAAGGAAAAAGAAAACCTGAACTTCAACAGCTGCATGAGGAACTGGAACAATGCGGAAAACGACTGATGGAATATAAAGAATGCTTTGAGATCATGGGAAAAGACAGAAACAGTTATTCCAAAACAGATCTGGAAGCGACTTTTATGCGTATGAAAGAAGATCACATGCTGAACGGACAGTTAAAGCCAGCATATAATGTTCAGATCGCGGTAGAGAATTATTTTATCGTACATGGATATGTAAGCAGCGACCGCACCGATTATAATACCCTGATCCCGGTCCTTGAAAAACATAAGAATGCTTTCGGGAATATTCTGGAAGAAGTAACTGCGGACAGCGGGTACTGTAGTGAAAAAAATCTGCTTTATTTAAAACAGAATGAAATATCCAGTTATATAAAACTGCAGGATCATGAAAAGCGAAAAACACGCGCTTATTCAGAAGATATCAGTAAATATTACAACATGAGGACAGGGATCTTTGAAGATGAACAGTTCTATATCTGCCATGACGGACGTGAACTGCGGCATCTCAGGACAGAGAGCAAAGAGCAGGATGGATATACACAGACCTTTGAGGTATATGGCTGTGCAGACTGCAGCGGATGTGAGCATAAAGCGCGCTGTCTGTATAAGTATGATGCGGAGAAAGATGCCGAAAAGAACAAAGTCATGAAGATCAATGAACAATGGGAGGAACTGAAAGAAAGATCCCATGCCAATATCCAGAGTGAACGCGGGATCCTGAAACGCCAGACACGTTCCATTCAGACGGAAGGACATTTTGGAGATATCAAGGAAAATGAGAACTTTCGGCGTTTTAATTACCGTTCGGCAGATAAGGTATATAAAGAATTCATGCTGTATGCTATTGGAAGAAATATAAATAAATATCATCGTTTTTTATACGAAAAACTGAGAAAATTTGAAGGAAAAACTGCCTAGAAAAAAATGCGGCTGAAAAAATCCCAATAAGGATTTTTTGCGGCCAAAAACAGAAAGTATTTATCAAAATAAAAATATCCTGAACAAGTTGCAGAGCCAGAAAGTTCTGTAACTGTCAGGATATTTTTGTTTG
>NZ_JAOQJL010000034.1:0-4212 GCF_025566965.1 Blautia ammoniilytica
TTTGCGTATAACAATGGGTCACCACCCGCGAAGCAGGTGGGTTATAGTTCAAAATGCCTACACGCTGCGTAGACATTTTGAACAGGCTAAAGCCGTACATGAAAAAACCTTACATTTCTGTAAGGTTTCGTGTCACTTAAATATTAGCAAATTTCCTCTAAAACGTGAAAAAAAAACTCTAATACATATTCAAATCTTCAACTGAAAATTCAAGAAATACTTTCGTTCCTTTTCCTTCCGTAGAAGTTATATAAAGGCGATGTCCCAGTTTACGCATAATCTTGTTGCTGAGATACAGTCCGATACCTGTTGCGCAGTTATCATCCCGTCCATTTACCCCGGTGTAGCCTTTTTCGAAGATTCGCGGAATATCTTCTGCACGAATACCAATTCCGGTATCTTCAATGACCAGCGTAAGGTTTTCTACTTTATTGCAGCCATTATTTCCTATCGAAATGCTTACATCATCTGTATCCAGAGATAATTTTTTCTCCAGATAAATTCGGATTTCTCCGGTCCGGGTATATTTCAGGGCATTGGATAAAATTTGTCCGATCACAAATCCCAGCCATTTTTCATCCGTCAGAACATCCTGCGAAATACTTTCATAAGTAAGTGTGAGTTTCTTTGAGACAAAAATTCCTGCATATTTATGAATCTGATCACGTATGATCCGGTCAAGAGAACAGCGGGAAAGCTTAAGATCCGAAGACATATCTTCTGTCCTTAGATAACCAAGAACCATCTCCACATACTGCTCAATTTTAAAAAGTTCCGAAAGTTTCTCTTTATTTTCCTCAGGACTCTCCTGAAGCAAAAGACGCAGTGCAAAAATCGGCGTTTTGATCTGGTGTGCCCACATCGTATAATAATCTGTCATGTCTTCAGATGCCTTCTGGCTAGCAGTCTCCACATCGATACGTATCTGATCTAGCTGCTGCATAATTTCCTGTTGGAATCTTTCATCCTGACCGATAGGAGAATCCATCTGTGAAAGATTGATATCCGGTGCAGCTGCAATCAGTTCCAACTGTTGTACTTTTTTCCTGTATCTGTAAAATCCGCCCAGACATGCACAAATTCCGGTTAATAGCCAGAAAACAGTAACATACACCATCGGTTCCATCGGCAGCTGATAAAGAAAGAAAATTATTTCTGCAAGCATTACAGGAAACAGCTGCAGAATGATATAGAATTTAATTTTGTTTATATAATCCAGAAATAGTTTCATAAAAAATCCTTTTGTTTATACTGCACCTTATACCATATATCCAAGACCTTTTTTGGTAATGATAAATTCTTTCAGTCCTTCTTTTTCCAGTTTCCTGCGCAGGCGGGTAATATTCACAGTCAGCGTATTATCATCAATAAAGCTGTCGCTCTCCCATAGCTTCGTCATAATCGCATCTCTGGAAACAACCTTTCCGGCATGCTCCATCAATATTTCCAGAATGCGAAGCTCATTTTTCGTAAGATCAATATCGTTTCCATTCCACGTCAGGGTACAGCGGGAAGGACTCAGAACAACCCCTTTATATTCCAGAACATTTCCCGGAGTTCCAAAGGAATATGTGCGGCGCAGAATCGCCTGAATTTTTGCAGTCAGTACATCCATATCAAACGGTTTTGCAATAAAATCATCTGCGCCACGACTCATCGCCATAACCATATTCATGTTATCTGCCGCCGAAGAAATAAAGATAACCGGAACCTGAGAAATTCTGCGTATTTCTTCACACCAGTGAAAGCCATTATAGAAAGGCAACTTTAGATCCAGCAGGACGAGCTGGGGATCTCTGCGTACAAATTCCTGTATAATATCGGAAAAATTCTCCGCACAGGATACATCATATCCCCAGGACGAAAGATTCTTTTTCAGTACTTCTGAGATGATCTCATCATCCTCTACGATAAAAATACGATACATAGTTATCCCTTCCCTCTGTTCCACCCACTGCTTATTGCTCTCCGCAATTGAAGCAGGGGACTTACTTGATTCGGTCAAACGCTAACTAAATGACATTGGTTGCTGAAGAGTAACCACCTATTTTATAATACTGCCTCTGCACAACTTTGTATACAGCGGTCTATACTTAATCTGATAAGTTTTTCCACTAGGGACAGGCAGCATTGTCACAATACTAATCATTTTTTCAACAACGTCTCCTGACTTTAACATTTCATCAACTGGAATATCAAATTTCTCACTTATTAGAATAAGTGCATTAATATTTGGAACAGAGACTCCCATTTCCCATCTAGACACCGCCTGTCTTGTTACTCCTGCCATTTCAGCAAATTGTTCCTGAGAAAGCTTATTATCTTGCCTTATCTTAAGAACTGCCTTTGCAATGTTTTGATTACTATCTTTTACTTTATTCATAAGCTCCCTCCTCCTTTTGTTTGATTGTATTATACAGTTGATATGTCATTTGAGCAAGCAATACAACTTTACATTTTCGCAATTAAATATTGCTTTTTGTTTTTTTATTTATATAACCCATCTTTCAGCGAAAGACACCAATGCGTCATGAAACAGTTACACTGATTTTCACTCTCTATGTTAATTTCCTTCTGATACTATTTTTATAAGACTGACACACTACAGAACATGTGGAGGTGAGTGGCGCATTACAACAGCCCGTAAACTTATCTCTTCCGAAGTCGACTCGATCTCGCCGGATGACCAGTCACTGTCAGTTCAAATTCTATAATATCAGGAGCTTCTTGTATAATTCAAATATAAGGAATTCCGCGAGAGAAGGTTGAGAAAAAATACCTCAGAGTAAAATAAGATTACTGACTTTGCACGGTTAGTAAAAAATCTTATTGAACAGAGAGGTATTTGAAATGAATTGTACCATTTTCCCCTGATAGTAGTTGTAAAAACTTCATATTTTAGGGATACTTTGTGCTGTACATAATGCCCCCGAGGATGTCAAGTCATTGCTACAAACTTTTTGACCTTTTTTCCTTCGATTTTTCCCATAAAACCGTTGTTTTTGGACGGAGGACGTTATATTGTTGTCACAAAATCAGTGGGGAGGATGTAACGTCATTGTCACATTTATCCATCAACAAATGTCATATTATTACCACTATAGCCAGCCTATCAAATCAAGCTTAGCGAAACTTAAATTATGCCCAATATGGAATATACTTTTTATATCTGGGTGTTGTATCCAGGTCCATTACTTTAATATATCCACCTTCAACAGCACTGGTAAGAAGTCTCGATGCCTTGGCCTTCTCTTTTTCTCCCAAACCGAATATTTTTTGAATATCTGAATTAGAAATACCTTATCCTGGAGTATCGTTTCTTTTAACTTAATTATATCCATGCTGCCGCCCCTTTTCCTGTGTAATATCGATACATAAAATAAGATCAAATCGCCGCAAAAATATGCGGCTTTTTATAGCATCATAATAATTGCATCTATAATAATTTCCGTCACCAAACTAAGAAGCACACTTCCTAATATCGTGCAAAGAACAATCCCCATTATAGGATGTCTTACCTTCCATTTTGTCATCATCCCATATATTTTCTGCTCTAAACAACTTTCTTTGTCCCAGAACGAAGACATCTTGCTTTTCTTTACACAGCCTTCCGTCTTTTCTTTGCTGATTTTCTCAACCATATACGCATATAAGTACATTCTGTAATAAGTAAGCCTTCTCTGCATTCTTTCTTCTATATCATTTTTTGTTTCGGCAAAAAATTGCATATCATTATAGTTATAAACGTAATCCATATTTTTCCTCTTCCTTGGCTGTTATATCCTACATCAAATATTATGATATAGGAAAAATACTTTACAAAATTCTCCTCAAATTCATACCTCTGGCATTCCTCCATCACTCTCTATCATTTTAATCTCTTCAGCTGCATTCAAGACATTCAGCTGATATTCAGCAATTTCGCGTAGGATTTCAAACCTTTCTTCTTTTTTCTTTCCTTCTTTAAGCATCTGCGCATTATGAGATTCTAGATTGGAAAGCACTGTTAATTCATTGATAGTTGCAAAATCTCTGACATTGTTTTTCTTCGCAAGTTCAGGATTTGCCTCTCTCCATGCTTTCGCCGTAAATCCAAATAATGCTACATTTAATATGTCTGCTTCTTCCGCATATGCCAGCCATTGAAGGTTTTCTCTGTAATTCATTTGAGGAAGCAAGTATCTTTTTACAGCATCCGTCTGGATCAGATAA
>NZ_JAOQJL010000034.1:4599-44033 GCF_025566965.1 Blautia ammoniilytica
CCATCTTTGCTTTATATGCTAATAAGCGTAACACATAATCTGGCATCTTTCTGGTTCCTCGTTCCCACTCTGTTACTGTTCTGTATGGGATTTCAAAATATTCACAAAATTCCTTTCTGTTCATTCCGGTACTTTCTCGTAATTCTTTTATTTCCATTTTCTCCCCCTTTTCATTTACACATTGTGTATGTATCGTAGCATATTTTTTCATTTATTACAACATCTATCATCTTCATTTCGGTATGCTCTCTGAAAGGCATAATCGCCCCCACCCCACCTCATAATTCGGATATTGTTCATACTCTGGCAACGGTTTGGTGCCGCGGCGCAGATATGCTTTCACTTTTTCCCCATACAGATATGGATCATTGCCCTTTATGATTCCCCATTCCATCAGAAGTGCAGCTGATCCGGAAACAAAGGGAACAGCAAAGGAAGTTCCTGTATAGCTTCCATAGCCTCCGCCGGCCCTGGGGGCTGTTATACCCACTCCAGGCGCTGTCAGATCCGGCTTTTCATATGGAAGCTCACTGCTTCCCCTTCCGGAAAAGCCAGCATATGCCAGAAGCCTGGAATCATATGCACCCACGCTGATCAGGCGTCTGGCAGTGGCCGGTATGGTAAGCGTTCCCTGTGGACGTGGAAGATAAAAGGCTGTGCCCGGATTTAAAGTTTTCCCACCTGGAAGCCACAGGAAATATTCCCCACTTTTTATATTTCTTGCTGCTAAGATTATTTTCCACACACCACTGTCCACATAGGGTCTTTTCCCATCCTGCGCCAGAAAATCCACATAAATCTCCTGCGTCACATGATACGGTGCCGGTTTTCCATAATAAATCAGTAGTTCCGTATTTCCCACCTGCCACCGCTGAGCACCCAGTATTTCGGAAAGGGGACCCACACGCTCCCCGGCTGGATTTTCCAGATAGATTTCCATCTCATCTTCGTAATTTTTCCAAAGTTGCACATTTAATGTAGGCTCAAAAGCGCCAACACCAAGTTCAATTTCCTGGGTTTCTCCTGGTGAAAGCTTTCCTCCGGTGTGCAGAGCATCATTTCCATTATTCCCCATTCCTGTACAGACCACGTTTCTGCCCATAGCAGATACACTGTCCAAATAGGTTTCCAATAAAGAATCGCCCTTATGTGATCCATAATTGTTTCCAAAACTGATATTCACTACAATAGGTTTTCCAAGACGGATGGACTGGCGGATCAGATAATCCACACCTTCCATCAGCTCAGTTGTCCTGGGGAAGGAATTTTTGTCTGCATTTTTCATCTTTACAACCAGAAGTTCACTTTCATAAGCGATTCCACGATTGGCTCCCCCGGATGCCCTGCCATTCCCTGCCGCGATTCCCAGCACTGAGGTTCCATGTCCACTGTAATCCACAGATGGAACAAGGCGCCTGCCCTGGTTTTCTCCAAGTGCAAGCGCCTCATCTATTTCTTCTTTCGTATATTCTGTTCCTGTCACATATCCCTGCGGTGGTTTTCCCTGGATACTCTGGTCCCACAGACGCAAAATCCTGCTGCTCCCATCTGCATTTCTAAAATCCGGGTGAAAATAATCCACTCCTGAATCCACAACTCCTGTCAGGATTCCTTTTCCCGTCAGCCCATTCCTGCCGGTCTGCACTGTGCGGATGCAGCTTGCTCCCTTTGCCTGAAACAATTCAAAATACAGGCGTTTGGGTTTCTCCACAAATTCCACCTGCGCTCTGTGGGAATACTTATCAATCTCACTTTCCGGCAAAGTTACCACTGCATAGCCGCCTAACAGTGGCACTACCTGAATTCCATTTCCAGCCAGACCACTTTCCGGTCCGCTGTACTTTATGATCACATCCCATAGCCTGGTTGTAGGATCATATCCAACATTAAGATTTCCCGACTTTCTACGCTCCTGTGGGGTTGCATCCATTGCAAGATTTAAAAGGTTATCTATTTTCTGGTCCGGCATAAATGATTCCTTTTCATTGTACACTTACTTATATTATATGTATTCTATGAGATAAGAAGACTGTTGTTCGATAGATGCATATCATCCATTGAATAACAGTCCTTTTAATAATTCAACGCATTTCGGATTTTATATATTTCTTGATTCTCCCAATCCGTTCCCAGTTTTCTGGAAATCCCATTTTTTCAAGTATTTCTTTATGTATTGGATGCTTTTCGAAGCACGCTTTTAAATCGTGATAAAACAAGCGGAAATCGCTCTCTGATAATAGCAACTTTAAAATAATAACCTGGGCATAAAGATCATTCTTGCCATATTTGTAACGTCCTTTTTCCTTTGGAATCTGTAAACGTTCGTAAATACTCCTGTCCAACAATGCATCTTTTGTATGAAAATCAAATAAACGATCATTATGAGCACAAACATTCCTGAATTTTGTCATCACTGTCAGCATTTTCCCCATCTCATTTATTTTCAACGGACCAAAATCCTGACACACTCTAATCTGTATACGCCCTTTCTGGCTGGCATATATTTTGGATAGCTGCCCTATTGTCAAAACATTCATTAGCACCCACAAGGGTACATATTGATATGTACTCATATAATGCCGAATGTAAGCATAGTCACTATCATATCGTAACTGTCCGGACATGATTTTCATCATTTTATTTATGACATTTTTCTTCTCGCCAGTGTAATCATAATTTTTCACATTCAGATAGTCTGACTGCAAATCGCCATATTCTTTGCAAAAATGATACGATAACGATGATTTAATATTTCGCTCTGCCATTAGTATGTATTTAAGAAAAATATTTCTTAAATCGTTATCAAAACTATATAGTTCATAAATATCTTCAAAGGTTGTACCTTTTTGAAACCGATCACTGATGGATTCTTTAAAAACTTCTTTATATCCATTGATCAGTGGGAAATACCCGATTTTAAGTAGCATCCTTCTGGCATATTCTTTGTCAGTAATTATCAGACCTTTCTTTCCTTCCAGAAAAGTAATCTGTTCATCATATGTCAGAAATTGCTTCTTCTCCAAGTTTTTCACCACCTCTCACCAGTTTTAATATTTTGTTCGTATAAATAACGAAAGGCCCCCGAAGGAGCCTTCCGGACTATGGGCTTCTCAAGTTTCCATAGTGCGATCACTAGGTACATCATAGCCTTTCCAAACAGACTTGTCAAGGAGAACATACCCGTTTTAGTTTATGTTCGTCCATGTCAAATAATGCATACAAATATCAGTGTTTTCTTATGTTTTCCCTTAATCATAAGGTTCATGTGATCCATAATTGTTTCCAAAACTGATATTCACTACAATAGGTTTTCCAAGACGGATGGACTGGCGGATCCACTGTATTTTACAATAATATCCCACATTCTCGAAGCCTGATCGTATCCCACATTCAGGTCTTCCGATTTTCTACGTTCCTCCGGTGTGGCATCCATAGCAAGATTTAAAAGGTTATCAATTTTCTGATCTGCCATAAGGATTCCCTTTCTATTAGAAACTACTGCACCTTTACTATATATTATATGAATGGTGAAAAAAGCCACCCCATCCGCTCGAATCAGCCTGGCGGACAGGATGGCTTTATTAATTTCTATCAGTCTTTTGCAGCAGGATATTCTGTGCAAAGCAATCTGTATGCAGGCTCATCCTCCTCGATGGTTGGGAATCTTCCCAGTGGCTCATAGAAGAAATTGTCTGTATGATCGTCATTAACCATAGAAACTTCTCCAATCAGGGCTGGACCACCCTCCGGAATAACAAATTCATGATACTGGAACGGTACCAGTGTAATGGATTCTCCATTATGGATCCTTACCGGCTCTCCTGCTTTTACTTTATACTGACGGCCGTCTCTGTAAATAAGCACATCATTTACCAGATCCTTTTCGTAAATGTTTCTTCCATCTTCTGTACGATGAACCTTTGACTGATCTGCATTGTAGAAAGTAAAGACTACATCGTTTCCACCACGGTTGATGATATCCTCTCTTTTATTCTCATGATAATGCATAGGGGAAACCTGTCCGCTGTCACACATCATGATCTTCTCAGCATAGGTTTTCGGATATTTAGGATTGTGAATGTTTCCGTTACGGATGGTGATCAGGGCAAGACCCAGTGTATCAAATTTCCCTTCGCCGTAATCTGTTACATCCCAGCCAAGCTCACACTCACGGATCTCATCATATTCATGATTTTTATCTGCCCATTCTTCCGGAGTAAAATAGAGGTAGGGCGGCAGTTTAAATCTGCACTCATCTAACAAAGCTTCCATTTTCTTGATTGTTGCATTAATTTCAGACCGTTTCATAGTTATATCTCTCCTTTTCAATATTTATTATGCAAAATTATACCAAAACACCTTGCTGTATCTTTTGAAACTCCCGGATTGCTTCCTGGATCTCTGCCTGACCGTCAAGAATGGTAAAATCCAACACATTCTTTTCTTTTGCAAACGGTGCCAGCTTATGGACTGTACCTCTTTCCTCATGGTAAGGTCTGCCATATACACTGGAATTAGCAGGCTCCAGACCGATCACATAATCTCCGGATGCGGTAGACTTCCATTCCATAAAGTATGGCAGATATTTCATATTGTAAGAAATGCGAAGACCAATGCCAAGAGGCTCATTCACCACCAGGACCTGGGTATCACCATCCGCATCTGACTGCATATCATGGATAAATACATACTCCGGTTCATTATCCTTTGGAGGATCCATTTTATCATAATCTGCTTCGTGTCCTTCCCCGTCTTTATCACGGGCAGTCACCTTTGCAGTAGGGATATAAAGCCTGGTATTCTCATCCAGGAACGGATATCCCATATTAATATGATAAAGAAGCATTAATGGCTCATCTCTGTAGCCTTCATTTTCAAATTCATCTGTAACAGTAAAGGTTTTGCTTCCATATGTAGTGGAAATACTTCTCCGTAGAACCATATTTTCCCCAAAAAGTGCCGCTTCCCGCATTTCACCTTTTACCAACAGCTTGTACTGGCCATCTTCCCAGTAAGCGTCCGCCCCAAGATGCTCTGCCGGTGTGGTACGCATACGGCCATGCATAGGATAATCCACATGATCAATGGTACATGGCGCACAGATACTCTCAATACCAGAGGTAAAAAACAGCCCTCCCATAATGGAACGGATCGCCTCGTCCCCATTTGTATCATATTGATTTCTGCCCTGCAGCCCTGGCTTGGAAAGGAAATTAATATTGATCCCTTTATAGCTTAACTGGTTTACATCCAAGGCTTTATCTGCCATTACCTGCAGTTCCATACACCCGTTTTTGATCTCATAAGCAGAAAGCCCATGGCTTCTGCCTTCTGTATATGTGATAGGACGTACATAAGCAACCTGCTGCATGCTGCCTACATATTTCATTAAGTTCTCTTTTTTCATTTTGTACCTCCTGTAACCGATCGGTTACTCAAGATTTGCATGATACTGCCAGAGAGCCTTCATATCAATATTGCGGCTTTCCACGATCATCTTTGCCAGAATATCCCCAAGAAGCAGTAAACACTGTTCAAACAGGGAAGTCATGATCTGGCAGGAATCGATTTCATCTTCCAGATACAGCTTTGTACGTACCGGGATCCTTACCATATAATCTGCAATCTCTTTCATCTCGCTGTTTGGGTTAGAGCCAATATGTACAATCTTGCAATCCACGGTTTTTCTTGCCTTTTTTGCAATTCCAAGCGGAAAAAGCGAGCCGCCGGAGCCTGAGCCAACAATCAGAAGATCCTTCTTCGTGATAGCCGGTTCTGTAATCTCACCAACATAATGAGCTTTGATTCCCAAATGTGCCAGCCTTTTGCATACGCATTGAAGGGCCAGCATCACACGGCCAACTCCCACAAAAAATACCTGGTCTGCGTTTAAAATGTCCTCTGTCAATCGTTCCAGTGCAGCAGCATCAATGCTGGCCATGGTTTTTTCCAGTTCTGCAAAAACATCTTTACAGGTTTTTTCATAATCCTCTTTGAATCCCATCTTGTTCCCTCTCTTTTATGTTATAAAATTTATCCACTGATCAGAGCCGGCTTATGCTAGACCAGGCCTTTTAAGTCTGGCATCATAAGATTTCCCTGCGGAGCTGCTCTAATCTGGCAAAGCTTCCTGAAAGATCATTTCGATCCAGACAGGTTGTACCTGTTACAAATACATCTGCCAGATCCTTTCCATAGGTACGGATATTATCCGGTGAAATACGTCCATCCAGCTCGATCTTGGTATCAAGCCCTCTTTCATTGATCATCTGGCGCAGCTGGCGGATCTTCCTGTCTGCATAAGCCACCTGCTTTTCCCCTTTCAGGAAAGCGTAGCCTGGATTGATCAGCATCAAAAGCACACTGTCACATTTATCCAATACATATTCTACGGTAGATAAAGGTGTGGACGGTTTCAGTGCAATTCCTGCCTTTACGCCTTTCGCATGGATCCGGTTGATCATGCCGTCAATATGTGGCTGTGTCTCTGCATGGAATACGATCTGCTGCACTCCTATATCCAGAAGCTCATCCACAAAAAAGTCCTGATTCTCCACCATCACATGACAGTCAAAAAACATATCTGTTTTCTGGCGCAGCTGCCTTACTGTATCCAGACCCAAAGGCATGCTTGGACTAAAATGGCCGTCCAGAATGTCCACATGAAGCACCTGGATCCCTGACTGCTCAAGAATACGGATCTGGCTTTCCAGATTACACATATCCAGACAGATCAGAGACGGTGATATAATACATTTTTCTTCCCAAACTGACATAAGGTTTCCCTCCTGAATTTATTTGATGAACCGTTGTAACTGTAAGGGTACGAAACAACCACGAACCGGTTCTGTAATCCTGTTATTTATTTTCCCTGATATAAGCTTCGATGGTTTCCCTGGTTGGAAGGGAATCAATGGCACCTTTACTCTGTACGCAGATGCAGCCGGAAATGTTACCATATTCCATGGCGTTTCTAACGATTTTTGCATTCAGGTCTGTACTCTTTTCCACTCCCTGAATACGAAGAGAAGAGAGAAATGCACCCCAGAAAGCATCCCCTGCACCGGTAGCATCCACAGCCTTTACCTTACGGCCTGCTACATGGATCACTTCCTCTCCCAGATATGCACAAGCTCCCTCAGAGCCCAGGGTTTCCACTACCATTGCGATCTGGTTTTCTTTCATCAGATCCTGAATATGCTCCTGTCCACCCAGCATTTCCACTTCTTCCTCTGAAATCTTCAGGATATCCACATACGGAAGTATGGCCTTTACTGCATCTGCACATGCCTGCTGATCATCATTCCACATAAGATTGCGGTAATTCACATCAAAGGATACCAGTTTTCCAAGATCATGACCTGTTTTCAAAGCTTTGATTGTAGCTTCTGCCACAGGACTTGCTGATAAAGAACAGGAACCTGCATGTATGATCACAGAATCTGCAATATCTGATTCTTTTACTTCATCCGGAGAAAGCAGCATATCTGCCCCTGGCTTTCTGGCGAAAGTAAAGGTTCGTTCCCCATCCTCCTGAAGCGTAACAAACGCAATGGTGGTAATCGCCTGATCTGTAAGCTCCGGCACATTCTGTTTCACCTGATTTTCTTTAAGTGTATCCATGAGAAAACGTCCAAAATCATCATTTCCCACCTTACAGGTAAGGGAAGCCTTTAATCCGTTTTTCACCACTGCAATGGCCACATTGGCAGGAGCTCCCCCCGCCCTGCGAAGATAACTGGCAGGCTCGCTTCCAGGTATCATATCGATCACCATTTCTCCGATAGAATATAAATCCATCATCTCATATACCGCCTTTCACATTAAGTGTCAATAATCCTTCGTGTATTACCTAATCCGTGGATACAGCTCTTTCACGCTGTAATACAGATCATGGAAAATCTCCTGTTTTTCATTATATATTTTTACATTTTCAGGGATTGGCTCCACAACCTCCGGACTCATGGTCACAGCTGCCTGGCAGCCCTCCTTAATATCTTTAAAAAATCCGACTCCCACAGCCGCAAGGATCGCTGCTCCCTGGCAGGCTTCTTCCTTCACATTTGTGGAATATACCGGCATATTCAGCACATCCGCCTGTATCTGCTTCCAGGTCACTCCTCTTGCAGCCCCTCCGGATGCGATCAGCCTGGATCTGTCCACCTTCATTTCATCCAGGATATACAGGCATTCTTTCAGATTAAACAAAATCCCTTCCATAGCAGAACGTACCAGATGTCCCTGCTGATGCATCATGCTCAATCCAAAGAAAACACCTTTTGCATAAGGATCATTATAAGGCGTCCTTTCACCTGCCAGATAAGGGAGGAAATATAAGCCATCCGCTCCTGCAGGCGTAAGTCCGGCTTCCTGATCAAGCTTTGCAAAGCTCTGATCCGTTTTCAACATATTATTCCGCAGCCAGCTTAATACACTTCCGCCGTTCAGCGTACCGCTTTGAACAACCCAGCGCTTTGGAACTGTATGACACCATGTCTGGATCCGCATTTGAGGATCAAAAATCGGCTTATCCACAACCACCGCCAACTGGGAAGAGGTACCGATATTGCAGGTAATAAACCCTTTTTCAATAATCCCATTGCCTGTAAGGGCAGCCATACTGTCCCCAGCACCGCAGATCACCTTCGTGCTGGTAGAAAGCCCGGTCTCCTCTGCAGCCTTTGCTGTCACATGTCCTGCAATTTCATAGCTTTTATGCACAGACGGCCAGATATCTTCTTTTAGATCCAGACGTTTGAATAATTCTGTACACCAATGATAATTCTTTACAGAAAATCCCAGTGCAGCCCCTGCATCTGTGTATTCTGTGTTGATTTCTCCACAAAGACGGAAGCTGATATAATCCTTTGGAGACATAACATACCGGATCCTGTCATAGGTTTCCTTCTGATGCTTTTTCAGCCAGTACAGACTGCTGATCATCATCCCTGCACTTGGCTGGTTCAAAAGCTCCTCTGTCATCAGATCCCCGGCAAGAGCACGGATTTCCTTAAGATCTACACTGCTTCTCTGATCAAGATGGATGATTGCATTACATGCCAGCTGTTTGTTCTCATCCAGTGCCACCATTCCATGCATCTGTCCGGAAAAACCAATCCCAGCTATGTCCCGGCCCTGGAGCCCGGCCTCCTGCAAAGCTTTTTGAATGGACTTTTTAACAGCCTCCCACCATTCCAGCGGATCCTGTTCCGCATAAGAAATCTGCGGGATCTGTATCCCGTAACTGGCATTTCCTATCCCTGCTGTTTTTCCATTTTCATCCATGATCAGTGTTTTTGTACTGGATGTTCCCAGATCAATACCCATGAAATAGTTCATAACTAATCTCCTATTTTTCTATTATTTCTATTTCAACACTATTGGTATCTACAACAAGCGTCCTGTAATTTTCAAGATCTATCCCTTACTTTTTATTAAAAGTAACCTTTCCTTCAAGAAATTCAAATACCTTAGTGCTCATCATCACTTCCCGTAATTCTTCCGGATCCATCTTCGCTGCAGACTTGTATTCATCTACATCCGAAAAGCCTGCTGCCTCTGCCTGTGTCTTGATCTGCTCCTTGAGTTCTTCATCTGTAACAGCCAGATCTTCCGCATCTGCGATCGCCTGCATGGCAACCAGCTTTTTACTGTAATCAGCCCCCAGCTTTTGAATATATTCTTCATAAGTATCCTCTGTCAGACTTGAATCATAATATTTCATAAAATCAGCCAGCGACATCTTATACGTATCTGCATAATTCTGCAGCTGATCCTTTAAAGTGGAAGTATTCCGGTTCACAAAAGGAGTGGGAAGTTCTTTAACAAAGGTACTGTTCTTCAGCAGGTAATCTCCTATATCATTCTCGATCCCGCTGGTATCCCCTTCATTGGCCTCCACCGGGATGGAACTGTAATCTGCCAGCTCCACATAGGAACCTGCATCAAACTGTGAAAGATAAGATGCCTTTGATTCTGAATCATCCTGCTGTCGCTGTTCTTCCTGCCCTTCCTTTGCCTTCCCTGCTGCCGGAACCTGCACGGTTCCAAATAATGATACTGTCATAGCGCAAATGATACAAAACCGAACTTTTTTCTTCATTGCAATTCCTCCGATGTCTCAAAATCAAAAGTATTTTCCTGTCTGCTGAAATGTTATTTGTGTAATAACCGCATTACAAAGTAATTTCCTATTGCTGAAGCAAAGAGCAGGAGAAAAGACTTCTCCTGCTCTTTTAAGAAAATTATTTTACAATAATATCTCTGCCTTTAGTATCTGAATTCAGATATACGGCTACGATCAGGATGACACCAATAATAATATCTTTCCAGAGAGGATCTACTCCCATCATGTTAAGTCCTGATGTAATTGCAGTAATGGTAATAACACCAATCGTTGTACGGAGCACGCTTCCACGGCCGCCTGCCATGGATGTTCCGCCCAATGCTATGGAAGCAATGGCTGAAAGTGTAAGTGCATCACCGATGGTAGGCACCGCTGATTTCTGTTTGTATGCATAAAGCGCACCTGCCAGAGAGCTGCATGCACCGCTGACCACAAAAGCCATGATCTGTGCTTTATCTGTATCCACACCTGCAAGCCTGGTAGAACGGATATTGGCGCCTACTGCAAAGATCGCCCTTCCGGATGGTGTATACTGCTGGAAAATATAGAGCAGGATCACTACAACTACTGCAAATAAGAAAATAATGGGGATCCCTGCAATCTTACTTGTCATCCAGCTAATTTCTTTTCTGTATTCCATTCCTACTGCCACAGAACCATTGGGGCAGAAATACAAAGCAATAAATGCCCATAAGTTCTGAGTACAAAGAGTTACGATAAAGGACGGAATCTTCAATTTTGTTACGATCACACCATTCAACATGCCAAGGAACACACCGATCACCACCATGATAGGGATGATCCAGTTGCCGAAACGGCTTACATAAAGACCTGAAATAACGCAGGTAGCAGATACCATGGCACCGGATCCCAGATCAATACCACCTGTAAAGATGATAAATGACAGGCCTCCTGCCAGCAGGACCAGCGGAGAAACCTCAACCAGAAGGTTCTGAAGGCTGTATGCACTGATAAAGGTAGGATTTAAAATTGTAAATACAAGGAATACCAGCACAATACTGATAACTACCATGTACTGTGATAAATTGGATAAACTGAATTTTTTCTGCTTCATTTCTCTTCTGCCCTCCTACATCATAAAATGTACAACTTCCTGCTGGGAAGGTTTGAAGTCTACAGGGCAGTCAAAGGATCCGCTGATCAGACCGTCTCTGAAAACAATAACATTACTGGATAAACCAAGACATTCATCCAGAGTATCACCAATTACAATGATCGCATGACCGGCAGCTGTCATCTCACGTACCAGACGGTAAATCTCCTGTTTTGCACCTACATCCACACCTCTGGTAGGATGATTCAGGATCAGCACCTTACAGCCACTTTCAAGAACCCTTGCAAAAATAACTTTCTGTGCATTACCGCCGGAAAGCTGTGAAATACGTTCCTTAGGTCCGGTACATTTAATACCTGCTTCCTTGATCCATTTCAGTGCTGTCTGACGGATCTTCTTTCCGGACAGAAGGCCTTTGCTCTTCATATGCTCCCAGCTGGATATGGTAATATTGTCTTCAATGGAAAGAATGCTGACCATTCCTTCATCTCTTCGATCCTTAGGTACTGAAAGGATCCCTGCTTTCCTTGCCTGATAAGAGTTGCCGAATCTGACTTCTTTTCCCTCTATCAGGATACGTCCTTCTGTAGGTGCTACCTGCCCCACCAGACAGTTACATACATCCTCTGCACCGGATCCGTCCAGACCTGCAAGTCCAAGCACCTCTCCCTCATGAAGCTTAAAGGAAATGTGGTTAAATACACCAAAAAGACTTAAATCATCTACCTCAAGAACCACTTTATCTGATGGCACGCTCTGCTGTGCCTCCACATAAAACTCTCCTGTAGTCGCTCTTCCTACCATCTTCTCATACAGAACATCAATATTCGCTTCTGCAGTAGGAAAAACAGCTGTTTCCTCCCCATCCTTAAATACGTAGATCGTATCTGTGATCGCAAGGATCTCATCCAGATGATGGGAAATAAATACAATACCATTTCCTGCTGCCTTCATCTTCCGGATCTGTACATACATCTCCTGGATTTCATCATCAGAAAGCACGGTGGTAGGCTCATCAAGAAGGATGATCGCATGCCCTTCTGCTGCTTCTGTTACAACATCCAGCACTTTTGCGATCTCAACCATCTCTCTGGTTGCCATATCAATATCACGGACCTTTTTACCAGGTTCCAGTTTAATGTCAACACGCTCCAGTGCTTTCTTTGCATCCTTGTTCATTTCTGCCCAATTTACAAGTCCTGCTTTGGAGTACTTTTTCTCACGGCCCAGGTAAATGTTCTGGGCAACTGTAAGATTTGCTACCAGGGACTGCTCCTGGAATACCATTCCAATGCCCTGCTTATTCGCATTGATGATGGATGTTGCTACATAAGGCTTACCCATGTAAAACATCTCTCCCATGGAAGGAGTCTCAACACCACTGATCAGCTTCATCAGAGTAGATTTACCGGCTCCGTTCTCACCGATCAGGCCGATCACCTCGCCGCTGTGGATCTTCATATCAATATCATGCAAAACAGTATTGGATCCATATGTTTTGCCAACGCCTTTTGTTTCAAATAAAACTTCACCCATATGTATCCCTCCGTTTACTTCACTACAGTCTTTCTGTTATGCTCTACTGTAAGCGTAACAGCGATAATAATGATAATACCCTGGATGACCTTTTTAAGGTTTGTATCAACGCCCATCAGGGTCAGCCAATTTGCCAGCTCCGTATAGATCAGCACACCTACAAAGGTCTGAAGGGAACCACCCTTACCACCGCTTACGGAACCACCGCCAAGTACGATAGCTGTAACAACCGGGAACATCTGGTTCAATCCAAGGTTAGACTGTCCAAGCTTTAATCTCATACACTGAAGTACACCTGCGATGGCTGCTGTACATCCGCATAAAGCGTACACCTTGATCTTGGTACGTGTAATATTAATTCCTGTAGAAGCTGCTGCCGCTTCATTGTCACCGATTGCAAATACTGCACGACCGAATGCAGTATAGTTCATAATGATCGCTCCTATGATAAACACAGCAAATGAAATCAATGTAATGTATGGAATCCCGAAAAGCCTTCCCTGAGAAATAGCAATAAACATAGGATCCTTAACCTGAATTGGTGTACCTCTGTAGATCAACACTGCTGCGCCTGTCATAATACAACCAACTGCATAAGAAACAATAAAGCTTGCGATCCTTCCTTTTGTATGAAGGAATCCAACTACTGTACCCACTGCCAGCCCGATCAGGATAGCAATAAGCACACCGAAAATACCGAAATTATTTGAATTTGAATTATTAACAACAAGAAAAGCAACTAAAGATCCGGCAAATCCCATATTTCCTTCAATGGAAAGGTCAATGCTTCCAAGAAGAAGGACAAAGCTCAGACCAACGGAAATTACCAGCGGAATAGACATCTGGAACATAATATTTACAATGTTCGCCCAGGAGAAAAAGTTTTTCTGGGAAATGCCTCCGATCGCAGTCATGATAACCAGCAGGATCAGAGGAGCATATCTTCTGACCTTATCCATTTTGGCATTGTCTTCTGCCTGGGTAACGAACTGCTGACTAACTGTCATTTTCTTTATTAAGTCACGCCGTTTATTATTCATAGAACATCCTCACATCCAGTTTTTAACAGATGAGGCGAAATGCGGCATGCATTTCGCCTCTCTTGTCATAATCCTATCTTGCTGCCGGAACTCTCCCGGGCAGCTTGATTATTTATTCTGCTGCTTCGTCTGCTGCTTCTGCAGTATCTTCCTGATATTTGTCGATGCAGAAGCTAAGGTCTGAATAATCATATCCAGGATCCTGAGTCTCGATGAATTTGGAGATAATGTCATCTGCGTTGTCAGCTGTTACAAGTGTAGTCTTGCAGAAGATCAGACGTTCTGCAGGATCCATACCCTCTACGTCAAGGCTGCCAAGAGCTGCCTGGATTGCGTAGGATGCGCCATAACCAGCGATGCAATATCCATCGTTTGCGTTTGTGATAACAAGATCACCATCTTTAACTGCGTTAAGAGCTGCTTCGATACCGTCACATCCGCTGACTTTGATCTCGCCGTTCTTTCCAGCGTTCTTAAGAGCTTCAACAGCACCAAGTGCCATTGTATCGTTTGCAGAGAAGATACCTTTCAGATCCGGATAATTAACGATCCAGTTCTCTACAAGTGCCATAGCGTCTGACTGGCTCCAGCTTGCTGTCTGGCTGTCAACTACTTCGATGTCCGGATAATCTTTTAATGCTTCCTCAAATGCTGCATGTCTGTTGGTAGCGGAGTCATCACCAAGAAGTCCCTGAAGCTCTGCAACCTGGCCTTCACCACCGATAGCCTCGAACAGTGCAGATGCGGTAGCTTTACCGATTGCCATATCATCCAGCATCAGAGATGCTACAAAGTGAGGATAATCTGCCGGATAAAGGCCCTCAGCCCTGTGTGCAAGGATAGATACATAAACGCCTGCATCTTCACATGTCTCAGCAATATTTACTGTGTTTGCTGTAGAAGAAGGGTCAACTACGAAGATTGCCTTGTCGCCATACTGTGCAATATAGTCCTTGATTCCCTGGATCTGCTTGTTGTCATCGCTGTCGCAGGTAAGGATATCTGCCTCAACTCCGTAATACTCTGCTGCCAGCTGAGCTCCCTTAGCTTCCTGTGCCCAATACTCATTATCCATGGAATGGATGCAGATTGCCAGATGATACTCGGATGGATCAACACCTTCCGGAGCTGTGAAGCCTGCTGCTGATACTGTAGAAGCAGTAGCTCCCATTAACATTGTTGCTGCTAACATTGTTGCCAATACCTTCTTGCTCATAAAAAATACCCTCCTTATTTTTGCTACGGCATCTTGTATGTCGTTGCCTTTGATGTTTATATCTTAATTCATTTAATTAATAATGTCAACAAACTTTTAAATTCATTTGGTCATTTTGTCGAATGTTACAATTAATTGTGTTTGAATTTATTCACATTCAACAAAAAACTGTTACTGTAGTGCAGTGTATGCATTGAGAGCTGCTCCGATCACCCCTGCTTCTGCATCTGGTGACGCAGGGACGATCCTAAGGGAAGCCCTTGGCTCCGGTGTTCGCAGGTTTTCTTTTACATTCCGGATAAAGTACTCCATAGGGAAGCCTGGCATCTGTGTCACCCCGCCGCCAAGCACAACACACACAGGATCCAGGATCGTTACCTCTGTAGCTGTGGCAAGGGAGCACATACGCACCACATCCAGCACATCTGGCTGATCCCCGTACTTTACAAAGATGTCAGAAACCTGACACTTATAATGCTCTCTGGCAATCTCTGCCAGTACTTTCCCACAGGCACGCAATTCAATGCATCCTTTTTTCCCGCAGCCGCACATCTTTTCAAGACCATCCACAGGAATATGTCCCAGCTCACAGGATGAGCCGGTATAGCCTTTGTATACCTTTCCATCAATGCTCATGGCGTTTCCAAGTCCAGTGCCAATGTACACGCCGATCACGATCCCTTCCTGCCCCATATGGTTCTTCCACAGATCATACAAAAGAGAGGTATTCACATCCCGCTCCATAATCACCGGAAGTCCCCACAGGTTTTCCAGAATTGCTTTCAGCGGAAGATTATCAAAGCCCTGGATATTTGGGGAATTGTAGCATATGGTCCGGTCCCGGTTCATTAGGGAAGCAAGAGAAAGGGAAATGCACATAATGTTTGAAACTCCCCCGTTCTCTTCCAGCACCGGATCCAGCAGCTGCTTTAAATATTCCCCCTTATCTCTGGCATCTGACAGTCCTTTGGAAGGAATCTTGTCAAACTGCTTCAATGTATAGTCCTTTGTCACCACTCCATACCGCAGATTGGTGCCTCCAATTTCCACACAAAGAAAAAACTTTTCATCCATATCCTTCATACTTCACACCTGTCCTAAAAGTTATGCCCTGTCTGCACTTCCCATAATATCGATCTTATGGAGATACAGTTCCTTCATCAGCGGGCGGATCTTCAAAGTAAACGCACGGCTGTCAATCGCTCCCGGTTCTTCATCCAGGATACGTCTGGTATTTGCCAGCCCACAAATCCATCCGTCTGTAGCAATATTAACCTTGCACACAGCAAGCTTGGACGCCTTGCGTACCTGATCATCAGGGATACCCACTGTCTTTTCAATATGTCCTCCATGCTCATTGATCATATCCACATATTTCTGGGAAATATTGGAGCATCCATGAAGCACGATGGGGAAGCCAGGTTCCTTGTCAGAAATATACTGAAGGATATCATAGCGCAGTTCCGGCAGGGTTCCGTCTTCATTGGGAACCATTTTCACCAATCCATGGCAGGTTCCTATGGAGATTGCCAGACTGTCGCAGCCGGAACGGCGGATAAAATCTACTGCCATTTCCGGATCCGTATACATACTTTCATCTGTACCTTCGGTTCCATCCTCCTCCTTTCCTTTTAATATGCCAAGCTCTGCCTCTACTGTAACACCATGTGCGTGGGCATATTCCACCACCTTTTTGGTCAGTGCGATATTCTCCTCAAAAGGCAGCTTGCTTCCATCGATCATAACGGATGAAAAGCCTCCTTCAATGGCCATCACGCACTGTTCATAGGTCATGCCATGATCCAGATGAAGGGCTACCGGAATCTGTAATCCGGCTTCTTTGATCCGGTCTGTTGCTACCTGGGCAAGCCTTGCAGTCATTTCATGTCCCAGCTGACGGTGAAGATTAGGTGATACCAGCAGGATCACAGGAGATTTCTTCTCGATCACTGCATCGATCATGCCATTCAGCTGTTCAATGGTTACAAAATTCAAAGCCGGGACTGCATAGCCTTCACGGTATGCCTTTGCAAACATCTCTTTCGTATTTACAAGCCCCAGTTCCTGATAAGTGTACATTACTGTTTCCTCCTTGTTTTGGTCATATACTTCAGACAGACCTGCTCATCCAGGCTGTCCTGATTCTATCTATATTCAGTTTCTGTCCCTGTCTTAATGGCTGATTCCATCCAGCTCCACGTACTCTGGCAAATCACCGATCAGCGGAAGGATATAATCCATATAAGCTTCTTTGATCTGATGGCGGTTATCCTCCAGGTAGGACAGATCCATCACTCTTTCCACATCTGCCACCTGTTCCAGATCCAGTGTCTGTATCTCGGTCCTGTATGGGCTGCTGCTGATCCTGGTAAGTGTAACCATCTTCCCGCTTTCTCCGGCAAAAGCACGCTTCACAGCTTCGCTTCCAAGCTGCTGTGCCTCTGTTTTGTCAATCTCAGAAGCATCATGTGCGCCACACCTTTGCATCAATCCCAGGTCAATGCAGCGGATCTTGCAGATAAAGTGTTTCCGCAGAAGATGATTCAGGTAAGGGGTGATCCCTCCCATATTTTTGGACGGATCATCTGCTTTATTAACAGTTGTATCCTCAAAAAGATATCTGCCGTCTGCTGTCTTGACTCCTTCTGCCACTACTGCAAAGCATTTGCCTTTTTTCTGTATAACCTGGGCCACATCATTTACAAACTGTTCCGGGTCAAAAACCACTTCCGGTACATAGATCAGATCCGGTCCCCATCCAGTTTTCCCGGCTGCGGCTGCAGCTGCAGCCAGATATCCTGTATTACGACCCATCACTTCCACTGCCATGATCAGATCTGTATCGTAGGTATACATATCATGAACCAGTTCTGATATGGTGATCACAGTATGACGGGCAGCTGATGGAAAACCAGGTGCATGATCCACAATGGCAATATCGTTATCCACTGTCTTAGGGATCACCATCAAACAGCATGGATAACCTGCCTTTTTCAGGTGCTCACACAAACGGTGGCCTGCTGCTACAGAGCCATTGCCGCCATTAATAAAAATATAATAGATCTGATATTTTTTCAGAGTTGCAAGAATCCGGTCATAATCCTCTTCCGTATCCTCCCGCACTGTATATCTGCAGGAGCCAAAAGCCATGGACGGTGTATTACGCAGACGCAAAAGCTGCATTTCATCCATATCTGTACAGTCATACAAATGGTCATGAAGCAGGCCATCAATTCCATGCAGGCTTGCATACAGCTTGTCGCCTTTTTCCAGAAGCTCCTGGCATTCCCGGATCACACCGGCGGCAGAACAGTTGATCACTGCCGTAGGTCCTCCGGATTGTATATACAAAGCATTTCTCATGTGTCAGTCTCCCAGGCCTTTCTTCTTTTTCAAAATCAGTTCTCTAACTGCCTTTTCTATGTATTCTGCTGAAATCCCAAACTTATCTGCCAGGAACTTTTTATTTCCAACCTCACCAAAGGTATCCGGTACTCCCACTCTGCCAAAAGCTGCATGACAGTTCTCTGCCAGCACCTCTGCTACTGCACTGCCAAGTCCGCCATAAATATTATGATTCTCAGCAGTCAGGATCGCCCCTGTTTCCCTGGCGCAGCGGATCACCAGCTCCTGATCCAAAGGTTTGATGGTAAACATATCTACCACACGCACCTGAATATTTTCTTTTGCCAGATTCTCAGCTGCTTCCAGTGCATAACCAACTTCAATGCCACAGGCGATCACTGTAGCATCTGTACCATCCCTTACAATATTTCCTTTGCCAATCTGAAATTCTTCTGTGCCGGAATAGTAAACGGTCTTTCCTTTTCTTGGGAAGCGCAGATACATCACACCATAGGTATTTGCCATTTTCTTCAGGATCTCCTGGAGAAGATAGGGCTCGTCAATATCCATAATGGTCATCCCGGGAAAAGATCTGTAGATCCCCACATCCTCAAAGGGCATATGGGTACCACCGTTGGTTTCTGCGGTAATCCCAGGGTCTGAACCTATGATCTTCAGATTCGCCTTATTGTAGCAGCCTGATAAAAAGGTCTGGTCTGCACATCTTCGGGAAGCAAAAGGTCCAAAGCTGTGTACAAATGGGATCTTCCCTTTTATGGACATCCCGGCAGCTACACCGATCATATTGGCTTCCATGATCCCCATATCAAAGGCCTGCTGTGGAAACTCCTGAAACAGTCCGGCTGTTCCCATGGCTCCGGCCAGATCCGCATCCAGGTATACCACCTGGGGATTTTCATCCATCATTTCTGCCATTGTCTTATAAAAAACCTTTCTCAGTTCCTCCACAGTTACGCCTCCTCCTTTTCTTTCAGCCTTCTGTCAAGCTCCTGATAGAAGTCCGGCAGATTTTCTTTCTTCACTTCTGTGGAATGGCAGTTCGCCATCTCCTCATAATAACGGATGCCGGCTCCCTTCACTGTATGTAAAAGAATCACGGAAGGTTTGTCCTTCACTGCTTTTGCTTCCTGGATCGCCTGATAGATCTGTCCGGTGTCATTTCCATTCTGAACAGAAACCACATGATAACCAAAGGCTCTGAACTTATCCTCAATACTGCCAAGACAGCACACCTGGTCTGTAGGTCCATCCAGCTGTTTGCCATTCACATCTACAAAAGTGATCAGATGATCCAGCTTATGATGTGCTGCAAATAATGCAGACTCCCACACCTGGCCCTCATCCAGCTCTCCATCTCCCAAAATCATATATATATAAGAAGTTTTCCCATCAAGCTTGTCTGCCAGTGCTGCACCTGCTGCCAGGGATGCCCCCTGCCCAAGGGAGCCAGTGGAAATATCCACCCCAGGAGTTTTCAGCCGGTCTGTATGGCTTGGAAGAATGGTATTTCCTTTGTTCAATGTATCCAAAGCCTCTTCCGGAAAAAAGCCTTTGGCAGCCAGTACCGCATACATAGCCGGTCCGCAATGTCCTTTTGACATAACTACAAAATCCCGGTCTGCTTTCCCCGGATCTGCCGGATCCACCTTCGCCACTCCGCTATAAAGGACTGCAAAAGTGTCTGCAATGGAAAGCGATCCACCTATATGGCCCTTCCCTTCAGATGCAATAGCCCTTAAAATATTCTTTCTGATTTTGACTGCCAGACGATCTGCCTGCACTTTGTCAAAACTCATATATATCCCCCTTTCTGTCTTGGTTGCTTCATTTTGATTGTTTTTGATTGTTTTATCACTTTTTCTTTTTAGATATTAACATAAAGCCTGTGAAATATCAATATATTTTTGGTTTTTTGTTCATTCTTTTTATATATTATATATTATCGCTCATTTTCGCTCATTTTTAATTGACGAATCGCTCATCATGGTTTATAATGATCGTAATGAGATTGCAAAGCGCAATGCAATCCGTATAATTAATTAAGATGATTTCTATGTAAAGGAAAGGAGTATTACATGACACACAGCGAAGTATTAAAAATGGTAGACCACACATTACTGGCACAGACAGCCACCTGGGAGGAGATCCGTCAGATCTGCGACGATGGGCTTCGTTACGGCACAGCTTCCGTATGTATTCCCCCCTGTTATGTTGCTGCAGCAGCAGAGTATGTACAGGGCAAGCTTCCTATCTGTACAGTGATCGGCTTCCCAAACGGCAACCACACCACAGAAGCTAAGATCTATGAAGCCAAGGATGCCATTGCAAATGGTGCATCCGAGCTGGATATGGTGATCAATATTGGCGCATTAAAGGCTAAAAATTACGCTTATGTGCAAAATGAAATTGAAAAACTAAAAGAAGTATGTGATAATAAAATATTGAAAGTAATTATTGAAACCTGTCTGTTAAATGAAGAAGAAAAGATCAAAATGTGTGAGATCGTCACTCAGGCAAAGGCAGATTATATCAAGACCTCCACCGGGTTCTCAACTGGCGGCGCTACCTTTGACGACATTGCACTCTTTGCTAAATATGTTGGATCAGATGTTAAGATCAAAGCTGCCGGAGGCATCTCCTCTTTTGATGATGCAGAGAAATTTATTTCCCTTGGTGCTTCCAGGCTTGGCACAAGCAGGCTGGTAAAAATAGAAAAATCCCTTTCCTGACGGGATATATAATGGAGATGTTTATGCTAGCTACGGAACGTAAGAAATTAATATTGGATTATCTTGACCAGAACCATACTGCATCCACGCAGACACTTTGCGATCTTACAGGTGCTTCCCTTGCCACCACCAGAAGGGACCTTGCACAACTTGAGGAGAAGGGTCTTCTTACGCGTACACATGGCGGCGCACAGAAGCCGGAGCGGTCTGCTGCCCCCGAAAAGGACAAATCCAATTATTTCCAGGTTTTCTCCTCCATCAAAATGGCAGATGACCAGTTTGAGTGCAAGAATGCTATTGCCCAGAAGTCCATTGACCTTATCCATTCCGGCGATATCCTTTTTGTAGGAGCCGGTTTTACAGGTTCTCTTCTCTGCCGTCACCTGAACAAAAGTGACAAGAAGGGGATCACAGTTGTTACCACTAACATTACCGGTGCGCTGGAGCTTGCTTCCAATCATGATATCGGTGTTTTTCTCCTTGGAGGCAATATCCATCTTGGAAGCAACCATATTGAAACCCTGGACGAATCCATCATACAGAATCTTCGGAAGCTGTATTTTGACAAGCTGTTTTTCACGATTGACGGTGCTGACCTGGAATACGGTTACTCCATCACCAACCGGGCACAGCTTCCACTGTATAATTATCTCCTTCAGAATGTGAAAGATATTTACATGCTGCTTAATGAATCCAAATTCAACAAACGGGCATTTACCCATTTGTGCAGCCTGGACAGTATTCCCAATGTGATCACCAATAAGAATGCGCCTTCCCAGTATATTGAGTATTTTAAAGAGCATGATGTGAATGTATATTTCGCATAAATTTCCATAATCGTTTTTTCCTGCCGGATCATCTCCTTTGATGGTCCGGCTGTTTTTTGTCTGCCAGGTAATATTGTGGCTGTTATTTTATATCTGTCAGGTGATAGTCTGACTGTTTTTGTCTTGCATCTATCTTTTTTTTGATATATAATACAATTGAATTAAGTAATAAATTGAACTAATAATTTTATTTAAGGTTGTTATTCATCTGAACACTGTATTCACCCATCATGATTTGAATGTGAAAACACCAAAATCCAGATCACAGTGTTCATCCTATAAAATGTTCTGAGAGGTATGACTGATGAAAGAAACCATGCGAGGCCTGAACCAGGGGAATATCCAGAATCTGAACCGCAGCCTTTTACTGAATCTTCTGCGACGTGAAAAAGTATGTGCCAGAACCGCATTGGCAGAACATTCTGGTCTAAAGCAGGCAACAGTTACACATATTATCAATGACTTTATGAATTGGAATCTTGTAAAGGAAGTAGGATTGCTCACCGGCGTGAAGGGGCGCCGCTCCATTGCTATCTCCCTAAACACAGAGGATCTTGCGGTAGCCGGGATCCGGATCGCCAGACAGAATTTCTCTGTAGGACTTTTCAATCTGTACGGAGAAGCCGTTATGATCCGCAGAACCAGTATTAAGCACGGACAAAATGCCAGGGAGATCATGGACATGGTGTTCCATGCAATGGACAAAATGATCAGGCAATTTCCAGATAAAAAGATCCTTGCACTAGGACTTGCCATCCCCGGCCCTTACAACCGTGTGAAAGGCAGGATTTCTGTTGTTACTGAAGTGGAAGGATGGGCAGACATTCCGCTGAAGGATGAATTTATGGAGCATTACAAGATCCCGGTGATCATTGAAGAGCATGCCAATGCAGCTGCGCTGGCTCAGTTCTGGTACAGCAAAGAGACGAATAATACTGATGTGCTGGTATATGTTGCTTTTGCCCAGGGTATTGGTGCCGGCATTGTGAATAACGGTGCCCTCCTGACAGGGTCTACCGGTGCTGCCGGCGAGATCGGACATACCACCATTGATATCCACGGCCCCAGGTGCTCCTGTGGGAATTACGGCTGTCTGGAAGGCTATTGCTCTTCCATTACCTTTGTAAAAAAGCTGAATGAAGCCTTTGGCAAAAAAGATGAGCTTACTTTCTCAGATGCTGTTCTGCTGGTAAGGAAAAAAGATCCCACTGCAGTAAAGCTTTATATGGAAATGTGTGATTACCTGTCTATTGGCATTATTAATGTGATCAACAGCTTTAACCCTAGAGCTATCGTGATCGGAGATGAGATGGCTCATGTGAACCCCACCCTTATGCTGGAACGGGTAATCTCCAATGTACAGAAAAGAGTAGTTCCCCAGACAATGGAAACCACTTCCATCCGATTAAGCTCTTATAAGCAGGACTCTATGGTTTATGGCGCTGCCATCATTGCCATCAACGATATATTTCAAAATCCTGCATACTATTTTGATCCGGAACAAGATCCACAAGGCACAGATGGCACACTGCACAGCCACTTCCGAAATGTGCGCTTTTCCTTATGAAACCAGCAAGAAAATCTTCCCCGCTATTTATCCTGCTGCTTGTGCTGTCCCTTTTCCTAAGCCCTGATGTCCCAGGCAATACTTCCGTACTTCCCGGGGCCATGCAGGTCCAGGCAGCCGGTTTTACAGGCTGGAAAGCAAACCACACAGGGAAATATTATTATCAAAACGGCAAAAAACAAAAAGGCCTTCGCCGGATCAGGAATGCTTATTATGCCTTTGATTCCAGCGGAAGGATGCTTACAGGCTGGCAATACATCCGTGGACACTATCGTTATTTCGGACGACAAACCGGAAAAATGCGTACAAATGTGACTGTTCAGGGACGTAAGATCGATGTCCACGGGATCTGGACTCCTGTAGTCGTGCTGGATCCAGGGCATTCCGGTGTGACTGCACAAGGAACCGAGCCTTTAGGTCCAGGCTCCCCGGAGCAAAAAGCCAGGGATAATCCTGGCACACAGGGTATAGCCACTGGTATACCTGAGTACCAGCTGACCCTGACAGTAGCCAAAAAGCTGTCCGTTCTTCTAAAGAAACAAGGCTGCAAGGTCTTCCTTACCAGAACTGACCATAAGACAGCCAAAAGTTGCAGGCAGCGGGCTGCCATTGCCAATAGCAAAAAAGCAGATGCCTATATCCGGATCCATGCAAACAGCTTCACCTCCCAGCAGGTAGCAGGCGCCCGTACTGTGTGCGTAACAGCTGCCAATCCTTATCTTACCTCAAAGCAAATAAAAAGCAGCTATACTCTTTCAGAGGCTGTTCTTAATGCCTATGTAAAGAGTACAGGCTGCTTTAAAGAAAAGGTATGGGAAACGGACACCATGACCGGTAATAACTGGAGCAAGGTTCCCACTACCCTGATCGAGCTTGGATATATGTCAAATCCTGCAGAAGACCGTCTAATGCAGACGGCTGCTTATCAGCAGAGAATGATCCGTGGGATTTCAAAGGGCATCCGTACATTTTTCCTAAAATAGAAAAGGTATCGCCAAATCATCCCATCAGATGATTAAGCGATACCCTTTTTTTACCACTTCAAACTCTTTAAAATCTGTTACTGCATGTTTTCACTTTCTTACAGGTCAGTCTTTTTCTTTGCAAGCTCAAACTCTGCTTCAATCTCAGCCGATGGTTTCTTTGTAAGAAGACTGACTACCACGATCATCAATGTTCCAACCAGAAATGCGGGAAGCAGTTCATAAATCCCCCAAACGCCACCCATTGGCCGGATCAGGTACTTCCATACAAAAACCATAACTCCCCCGGAAATCATACCTGCCACTGCTCCAGGGAAAGTTGCGCGCTTCCAGAACAGGGCACACATCACTACCGGGCCAAAGGCTGCACCAAAGCCTGCCCAGGCAAAGGATACAATACCGAATACAGAGCTGTCCGGATTCTTTGCAAGAAACAGACCAAGAACTGCGATCACAATAACGGTTGTCCTTGCAGCGATCATACTTGCTTTCTGGGACAGCTTCAGATGAAAAGCTTCCTGAAGCAGGTTCTGGGAAACACTGGAGGATGCTGCCAGAAGCTGGGAATCTGCTGTGGACATGGTACTTGCCAGAATACCGGAAAGGATCAGTCCGGCAAGCAGAGCCGGGATAATCCCATAGCCGGATAACAGGTCAGAAATCCTGACAATGATGGTCTCTGTATCTGCTCCGTGAAGTGTATCAAGAATACCTTTGCCACTTAATGCACGGCCTGCAATACCGATCACAACAACCAATGCCATGGAAATAGAAACCCATACGGAAGCAACCCTTCTGGAAAGCTTCAGCTTTTTCTCATCCTCAATGGCCATGAAGCGAAGCAGGAAATGAGGCATTCCGAAATATCCCAGTCCCCAGGAAACAGTAGTAATAATATGTAAAAGCGTATATGGTTCACTGGTTCCTGTCTCTTCAAGATATGTGCTTCCTAAGGAAAGATACCCTGGAAGGGATTTGGCATTGTCAAGCACTGCGCCAATACCGCCTGCCTGTACAGTGGCAAAAATAAGAACTGTCATAATAGCCACTGTCATAATGATACTCTGGATCAGGTCTGTGATGGATGCTGCCAGAAAACCGCCGGTAGCTGTATATCCTACGATCACAAGAGCAGAGATCACCATTGCGGTCATATAATCCATGCCGAACAAAGATGAGAAAAGTTTGCCACATCCGGCAAAGCCTGCTGCTGTATATGGTACAAAAAAGACAATGATCACCACTGCTGCAATGGCTGCCAGAATACTTCTCTTATCATGGAATCTGTTTGAGAAAAACTGAGGAAGTGTAATGGAACCGGTGATCTGGGAATATCTGCGGATCCTTCTTGCTACCAGTAGCCATGCCAGATAGGTACCTGCTGCCAGACCGATAATAGTCCATCCTACATCAGCCACACCAGACAGGTATGCCAGTCCAGGAAGTCCCATTACCAGATAACTGGACATATCTGAGGCTTCTGCACTCATGGCCGTTACAAAAGGTCCAAGCTTTCTTCCTCCAAGGAAGAAGTCGGATGTGGAAGATGTCTTCTTGGCACAGTGAAATCCAATGGCCAGCATCCCCAGTAGATACAGAAAAATCGTGATCAAAATACAAATGGTTGCCTGTGTCATAATAACTCCTCTTTCTTTTCCTTATTTTGGTGTTTTGACACCAAATCTTCAAGTCGAGCAGCTGTTACTCACCACATGAAAGAGGTGGGAGTCTTCTCGACTGAGATAAAATTTATTTTTCATTTTAGCACGATTCTGTACGTATGAAAAGCACTTTTTTACTGCATTGCAGGAAAATTTTTATATTTTAATGTAGGAAAGTATTTGTAATGTAGAAAAACACTTATACTTATAATACAAGAAAGTATTTTCAAAAAGGTATTCAAAGGTGTTTTTATGCATCTGCACACTACAAATTTCGTTTTGTTTATGATATAATCCAGAAATAAAACAGACACCGCCGGAAGCATATTTTAAGATACCGGCATAAGAAAACCTTTCAGATATGGATTTCCTTCTGAAGCCTGTAAAAAAGGAGTGTTTCCATGAGACGACATACAGATGAGATAAAGATAGCAGTTAGTGCAGCACTGTTCTGCGGTGTTATGCTTCTGATATACGTGGTAGTTCCCCAGAGCATCCGGATCCCCACTGCCACCACTACATTAAAAGAAGCCCCGGCAACAGCTGCCGAGGCTGAAGCTGCCACTGGCAGCACATCTTCCGGATCGGATTTCCCGATCTATAACCAGGAAAGCAATTATCAGGACAATCCCTCAGGTGAGGATACTTCCACAGATAATACTTATACCCCTGACACACCATCCGATGAACCGGATACCTCCAATCCGGATGGTGCTTCTGATGAAGTGATCGACGATACTGTAACAGGAGATGATACCTCTGAGGATACACCTCCTGCTGATGATCCTTCCGGCGGCGTAGATACCTCCGGTGATATCAGCACTCCGGATACCTCAGGCGATACATCTGGTGATACATCTGGTGACGCGTCTGCAGATCCTGCTGCTTCCGGCGATAATGTGATCGACGACTATGCAGAATATTAATGATCACAATACAGAAAAGTCATTCACCCTCCTGTGCCTGCACAAAAGTAAGTGAATGACTTTAAATTCAAGAATGCCTCGGCTTTATTTTAAAACCTCCAGGAAGTCAAAGGGCTTCTCATCCTTCAAAAAATGCATCAGCATATACGCACACATGATGGATACCCTTTCTTCCCGGAGGATTCTTTTTACTTCTTCCCGATCCGCAAGCACCACCTGGATCTCCTCTGAAGCCTCCTGGGCATCTGTGCTCACTGTGCCGCTGGCATATCCGTATACAGCAGCACAGGATTCATCTGACATCCCTACTGAAGTAAAATAAGGCTTCTGATATGCCTCATCTACTTTCAAAGGCGTAAGGGTCAGACCTGTCTCTTCATAAAGCTCACGAACTGCACTGTCATGGTAGTCTTCGCCCTTTTCCACCAGCCCGGCCGGAAATTCATAAGCATAGGTACCGATGGGATACCGATACTGCCGGATCAGTACAACCTTGTCCTTTTTCTCCCCATAAAGGCTGTAAATGATCACTCCATCCGGAGGATTCTCACCTGTGGAAAGCTTCATTTCCTTTTCAGACTTTGCCCTGGATGCCACAAAATAATCCACAGGTGTATTATGGATACTGGTTGCTTTTACATTGTAAAGATTCAAATATGCATTATCTGTCAGCTTCCTGACCTGGTTGATCTTGCCCATAATGACCTCTTTTCCCTGTATCAGTCACCTCGAAGGACTACACGGATCCTCTTATAAACAAAGAACACGATCACTGATACAATTGTATATTTCACTAAGTTAAAGGGAACAATGATCAGCGCTACAAAGCCCAGAAGGCTGTTGACAGAGCTGTGTACAGCAGTTCCCATCTCCACGAAAGCCTGTACCGGCATACCAAACGCCTTACCGTAAGCCGGAAGCAGTACAAATGCATTGGCAAAGCATGCCAGGATCGTTGTCAGCACTGTGCCTGCAGCCATACCTGCCACTGCATGCTTTCTTGTCTTTACGTGATGATATCTGTACAGAAGACCTGCCGGAATCACATAAGCACATCCCATCAGGAAGTTGGCTACATCCCCTACTCCTGCAGTCATGGTTCCCCTTGTAACAAGGTGTACCAGGATCTTGATCAGCTCTACCAGTACGCCAGCCAGCGGTCCCATAGCAAAAGAACCGATCAGTACAGGGATCTCAGAGAAGTCCATCTGGTAAAAAGATGGTGCCAGAAATGGGAGGGGAAATTCAAAATTCATCAAAACTCCTGCCACTGCTCCCAGCATCGCCACCTGCACAAGAGTCCTTGTGCGGCTCCTCTCCATTGTGTTTCCGCCTCTTAAAACCTGTTCACTCATAAAAATCTCTCCTTTGAAATTATTCTGAAAGAAAATTTCCAGTGGAAGATGTCTCTTATAAAGCCGGCCAATGACCTGCTTTAAAGATCCATGGTAACAGAAAAGCCCCGGAATCTCTCCCGGGGCATCACGCACTAATCTTCGTACAACATTCATACGTATCTGTGTGTTCTTCTCTCATCCAGACTATACTGTCGGTCCTGGAATCTCACCAGGTCAACCGCCTGCAGCGGGTCGCGGACTATACCGCCGGTAGGGAATTTCAGATCGCTTCTCTGATCACCCTGCCCTGAAGAAATTTTCTTTTTACATGCAGGATTATACTCCATCCAACTACCAATTTCAATAGGGTTTGACATTTTTATTAATTATATTTATACCATATTTTTTCACTAATTATATCTTTACTACTGATTCACTGATTTTTTCTAATATTTGTTAAAACATTCTCAACATATTCTCGATAGCCTTGCTCCAAAATCCTAAAAGCACAACTGTTATCAGTTAATTTTTGTTTTCGGTTTGTTGTAACCATTTCATATATTTTATTTGCTTTTTTCTGAATCCGCTCAGCATTGTCCATGCAAAACCGATATTCCTTATTTAATAACACGCGATACTTTTCGTCTTTTATATTTTTAATAATCAACCTTTCAATGCATTCCTCTGGCACAGGAATCATATAGTTGAATCGTAATGAACCCTTGATTTGTGACCCCTCTATTTTCTTTTTCATACCTTTGGAGATACTGATTGTATTCCTCATTTATACGATAAAAATCCATCTTCATCCTCCGCTGTACAGCACAGCAGGGAGATAAGAATCTTATCTCCCTGCAATTAACGATTCACATTTTAAGCTGCGAAGCACTTAAATTAATGGTTCACGTTCAAAGTAGTGAAGCACTTAAACTAATGGTTCACGTTCAAAGTAGTGAAGCACTTAAATTAATGGTTCACATTCAAAGTAGTGAAGCACTTGAATTAATGGTTTGCACTCAAAGTAGCAATGCACTTAAATCAAGCAGTTGTTCCTGCTCACTTGTATTATATGCAATTATCGGGAAAAAATCAATAAAAATATATCAGTTCCTGTTTTTCTTTTTCCTGGTTCTTCTGTAAATTTCTTCCATAAAGGCCGTATCCTCTTTCGTCAGCTCACGGAAACCATAATTGGCATCAAGAACCAGCCGCTTCATTTTCTCTGCCTCATCAGGGCCTGTAAGAACACCGGCTTCCAGCAGATACTTTGTGACCTGGCCCTCTGTCTCCGTATAATCCTTTGGCATACCGGCACGTATCAGCAGCTGATAGGTAGATCTGTACAATGCCTGTACTCTTCCCGATGGCGGCAGTCCGATGCCAAGCCTGCTCCTCCGCCTTTTTCTCAGTCTGGTAAACAAAATCCCACATACAGCCAGAAAAAGGACTGAAGCTCCGGCAATCAGGATCTGATCAAAGTGATCTGACAGCCAGCCAAGTATGATGGTGCCTTTGCCCTGGTCTTCCCGCTCCTCTACAGCAGTCTCTTCCTCTGGCACAGCAGCCTGATCCTGTACATCTGTATCAGCCTCTTCTGCCACCTCTGCCTCCATACCAGGAGTCACCTCCACCGGCGTCCAGCCCAGAAATGGCTGGTAGATCTCCACCCAGGCATGGGCATTGCTGTCTTCCAGCACAGCTGTATAATTGCCCTCCCCATCTGCTGTGAAAATCTCTTTTGGAGCAGCATACCCAACCACATACCTGGCAGGTACTCCAAGCATCCGAAACATCATAGTGGCGGCTGCTGCAAAATGCATGCTGTAACCTTCCTTTGTATCGTATAAGAAGGTTTCCACAAAATCCTGCCCCTCAGGAAGCTTATCCACATCCAGCTCATAGGAACACTGGCTGACCAGCCTTTTTACCACATACTGGCGGATCTGCTCATATTCATCTGCAATGTCCCAGTCCGGACGTACATCTCCCATGTCCGACTGACCCCAATGCTCTTCTTCTTTCTTTTCGGCACATTCCTTTTTCAGCTGCTCCAGCCCCTGATCCGGCACCTGAAGATCGCGGGTGCTGCAGTAAGCCCTGTAGGAAGCCTCTGTCTCATTCAGCACGCCATCTGTCTTCTCACCGTCACGATAGCCTTCCATTGTCTCTTTGTAGGCATCCCGCCAGTAAAAAGAAAAAATATCATCCTGGGCAGTCTGTCCTCCCACATAATCGTCCCCGCCATAGATCTGATAATTGTCATTCAGGAAAGCATTGTATGGCACATATGTATATTGTGTATTGGCATTTTTATTTTCCACAGTGATCTGGGCGGCTGTCACCGGCTGGTCTGCCGTTGTTTCATAATACATCATTCGCAAAAAAGGCAGATTCTGAATATATACCGAAGGATCCCCCTCCGTCTTCCAGGCCAGCACAGTATCCTGAAAGCTTTCTCCGTCACCAGGCTCAAAGCTGCTGCCTGTATAAGTTTCTCCTACAAAGCCTTTCAGATAAACGGTTTCCTCCGGCTTCTGGCTGCAGGTCACCTTCAGCGCATCCACACCTGTGAAAAAATAGCCATCCACAGCGCCTAATGTGCCGTTTTCCACACCTCCGCCTACACCTTCAATGGACAGATTCAGATTACCACCGGAGATTTTAGGCAGGATCTGCCATAATGACTGGAGAAAACGGCTCTGGATCCTTGTTCCTGCCTTGGACAACTGGGGGATGGAAGTACCTGACAAAGGTCTTGCAATACACCAGGCAGGCACAGACACCGCCAATGCGATCACCACAGCTGCTGCCCCACACTTCCATCCCATCAGATGGCTTCTTGCAGCAGTAAAAATCAGCAAAAGGATCATCAGAAGCAAATAAAGCCACATACTTCCCGGCCTTCCGCCGGCTGCTGCAGTAAGGGCAAACACAGGAAAAAACACAGCCAGCACTGGCAGCCATTTCTGCTCTTTTACCATAAAGGCTCCCAGGATCCCTGTAATGATAAAAATCAGCACCATGAAAAACAAAACAGTACCACCACTGGAAGCTTCCAGGGTATTCAGATTGCCTGCGTAAACCTGATTGATCTTCCGGATCACACTGTTGGCAACGCTGTAAAAGCCACGGATCAACGAATCCTGCCAAAAGAAGCAGAAGCCTCCCAAAAGCACTACCAGTCCAAGCCCTGCCAAAAACCTTTTCCCATCCAGTCTCTGATCCAGATAGAACCAGGTAAAAAACAGGCTGAAAGCAGCCAATCCTACAGCCAGCATCCAAAAGACTGTGGAAATGGAAAATGCAGAAATGACTCCTCCAACAAGAGCAAAGCCAGACAGAAAAAGTGCCAGAAAAGAAAAAAGAAAGTTCTTTTTTCCTATATTCTTTTCCTTTCTATCCTGCACATAAGAAGTATCAAACACCAAGATTTCCATACATCTGATCTCCCACATATATTTCTCCGGTAGTCAAGATCCGTACCGGCAGAACTTCTTTTTCATTTTCCAGGAAAACCTCAGCTTTGCCATCCTCTGCCTTGAAATAAGGGATCATAAGAAGCTCCCTCAGTCCATAGTACAGGGAATCCGGATCTTCCACCATAAACTTTTCCATATGATCTTCTGTCATCCAGCAAAACTCAAAGGCAACCTGATGTTCCACAAAATAATTGCCCAAAGAAGCGGCCAGATCCAGGAACCGGTCTTTATCCGCTGGTGTAAACTTTTCCGGATCCTTCACATGGGTATCCAGAAAAACCGGAACCCGAAGATCCATAGACATGCTGAACTCCTTGACCATAAGCTCTTCTGCCTTTGCGCTTAGCTTCCAGTGGATATTTTTCATGGCATCGCCCCGCTGGTAAGCCCTTGTATCAAAAATCTCCTGACTGTCAGAGCCCAGCCTTGCAAGCACATTTTCCCGCTGTTCGCCCTGCCCTGCCCCGGTTTCAGGCTCTTTTTCAAGAACAATAGGGTGGATCCTGGGAAGCACAGCAAAAGCCCCCTTTAACAAAGGCGCTGATATTTTCCCATAAAAAACTCCCAGATAATCATACAGCCGCAGTTCACGGACCTGTACTTTCACAATCCCGCAATGCACAGGCTGTACCTGGAACTGCCACTGATCCTTTCCTTTTCCGCCGGCAGCCACATGCACTGTTCTTTTGCTTTCCCGGCCTTCATTCACAGGATCGGACAATATAACCCCGGCCTGTATATCTGAAACCGGAAAAACGGCAGGATTTTGAATGGTCAGCACTGCTTTTGCCTGATCACCCCTGAATATGAAAGCCTGCTCCAGTTCCAGCCCTATTTTTATTTTTTTTGCTGTCAGATGCGCCCACACTGCCATAGCAATGGCAAACAGGATCTCAAAGGACAAAAGGAACCAGGAAAATCCGCTACCATTCACAAGCACTGTCAGAAATGTAAGTATGATCAGCAAAAAATAGAAAATCTTTCTCTTCATCAGCCTTTCTCCGGACGGGGCTGCTTCACAGAGGCAAGGATCTCCTGGGTGATCTTTGCGGCAGTCCCATGATTCATGCCGGCTTTGGAGCTTGTTTTCAAACGATGGACCGCTGCAGCCGGAAATACCTTCACCACATCTTCCGGAAGCACATACTCCCGGCCCTCTATGTAAGCATTGGCCTTCGCCAGCTTTGTCACTGCAAGGGCACCTCGTGTACTAAGTCCCAGTGTTACCAGCTCGTGCCTTCTGGTGGCATTTACAAGTTCTATAATATAAGAGCAGATAGTAGGATGAACGAAAATCCTTGCTGTGGCTTCCTGCATCTTTTTCAGCTCTGCCCCATCTGTAACAGCACAGACCGCTTCCATAGGACGGATCTCTGATTGTGCCATCAGGATCTCCATTTCATCCTCTGGTGAGGGATATCCCATCTCAATGCAGATCATAAAACGGTCCAACTGGGACTCCGGAAGCATCTGGGTTCCGGCGGAGCCAATAGGGTTCTCTGTGGCAATGACCACAAATGGATCCGGCACTTTCCTGGTAACACCATCTACTGTAACGGTACCTTCCTCCATGACCTCCAGAAGAGCGGACTGGGTCTTGGCTGAGGTACGGTTGATCTCATCTGCCAGAAACAGGTTGCACATCACAGCTCCCGGCTGATACATGAATTTTTCTGTTTCTTTTATGTACATGGAAAATCCGGTAATATCTGAAGGCAGTACGTCAGGTGTAAACTGAACACGATTCTGCTTAAGGCTCATTGCCTTTGCAAAGGCCAGGGCCATAGAGGTCTTACCTACTCCCGGAATATCCTCGATCAGTACATGGCCTCCTGCCAAAATAGCAGTCATTACCTGCCGGATGCATTCATCCTTTCCCAGAATTACCTTGCCCACTTCCTGCATGATCCTGTCTGCATTGGTATTTTTCAACGTATTGTTCCTCCCGTTTTGTTCTTTTTCGTAATACAAGTTTTTAATGATTGATCATAATGATGCCTGATTTTAACCGCTGTTTATTTCTTTTTATTTCTGTTTATATCTGTTTATTTCTTTTTATTTCTTTTTATTTCTGTTTATTTCTGTTTATTTCTTTTTATTCTTATGATGTCTCCTTATCAGGATCACAAGAATCAGGATCACCTCTGCGGCCACCACTCCTGCCATCATAAACAGGAACCAGGGCCATACGTCCACGATCCGTCGCGCCATTGCTGCGGGCCTGAGCTGGGATACAGTTTTGCTGTTTTCTTCTCCTGTATATTCTATTCTGTGCCCCCGTACCAGAAGCCTGTGACTGTTGATGGCGTATGGGGTGCATGTAACCAGGGTCACATAATCCTGCCCTTCTACAATATCCAGGTCACTGGTATCATCCGGATCTACCACCTTGATCTGGTCTACCTGATAAGCCAGGATCTCATCCAGTACGTGGATGTAGAAGGGATCTCCTTCTTCTACTTTGTCCATGTCTGTAAAAAGCTTGGCTTCCGGCAGTCCTCTGTGTCCGGTGAGCACGCTGTGAGTGCTTTCGCCCCCCAAAGGAAAAGATGTTTCCGGAACATAGCCTACCCCTTTTGCAAGGACTTCCTGGGAAGTTCCATAATAAATCGGCAGGTTCACATCGATTACCGGAATGGTCAGGTAGCCGATCACGTCTCCGATCTCCATCATGGTCGTATGGGTGCCGCCCTCTGTGTCGGTGCCATCTGCGTCTGTATTGCCATCGTCTCCGGCAGCTTCTGCAGCTTCTTTTACTGCTTCGCTTGTTTCGTCCTGAACCACAGCGTGTCCCAGCTGCTGGTTGTATTGTTTCATGGATTCTTTTACTGCATCTATTTTTTCTTCGTCCATATCCTGGATCTGATCATCGTAGTCCTCTATGGCTTCTGATGCGTTTTTCTGGGCAAGGATATTGCTGATGATAGGATATGCAGTCAGGCCAAGGCCTGCCAGGATCAGGATCAGGCTGAAGATTGTGACCAATCTTGGTTTTTTCATCGTATTCACCGTCCGTCTTAGGTTTCTGACGGATTATCTTTTAGATCTCCGGGTCAGAAAACCTTTTGTATTTGTTTTTGTTATACACATTTTAGATTCTACCACAAGTCGCTGGTTACTGCCATGCAACATATTCGTGAATAATGTTAAAAAATCCATATATGTATCTGCGATCATGATTTTTCTTAATTCCACAAACTTGAAATTATTCATTTAATTCAGCCTCAATTTCTTCAATGGTAGGCATACTACCTCTGAACTCTTCTGGTATAAGTTTTGATAATTCATAACTCGAAATACCAAGCGGCTGGCTAGTAGATTCTAATGCATACTGAGCTTCTACTTTATCCATATCTTTACAAATCAGAAGTCCCAAAGTAGGATTATCAGCTTCTGTTTTCATCTGATGATTAACAGCCACAACATAAGTTCCCAATTGACCTGCATAAGAAGAATCAAATTTACCTGTTTTTATTTCTACAACAACATAGCAATGCCTTTGAGTATTGTAAAATAACATGTCTATAAATTTTTCAGTATTTCCTACTTCAATTCTCACTTCCCTGCCCATATAAGCAAAGCCAGTGCCTAACTCCATAAGGAAATTATTAACTTTCTTTATAAGCGCATTCTTTAGTTCCTTTTCATCATACCTTTCGCGCAAAGTCAAAAAATCAAAATTATATGGGTCCTTCGTAATTGCTTGCGCTAAATCACTCTGTTCTATCGGAAGTGTATTAGAAAAGTTAGTTATTGCTTTACCCTGTCGTTCATACAAATCCGTTCCTAAGAAGTTAAGTAAAACATCTCTTGACCAATTGTTTTCAATAGTCTTTTTGATATAAAACAATGCCTTTGCAGAATTCCCTTTGCATTTATCAAGTATTATCTTGTTATGTCCCCATGGTATTCTAAAAATAATTTGTAAATCATCCCCAGCTTGGGGACGATTTGCATCTGTAATCAATTCGTCCTCAACCTGAGGACAAATCACTGCATCAGGATACATCTCATAAAAGTATCTCATATATTTCAGATTAGTTGGTGAAAATGATTTCACATCTGGCAAAATGGATTTCAAATCGTCACTCACCGTTTTATAGAATCCTGTTCCATATCCGAACTGTTCACTCATAGACGAAATGCCCTTACCAAGTTTCCAATAAAATCTTAGCATCTCATCATTTATCTTAATAGAAGCCCTGATTTGGCTTTTTCTAAAATCAGTGGATATTCCGGCAATCCACTCTTTATATTCATTATCAACCTTAATTAATTCACTCATATATAATCCTTTCTAGTGTATCAGTTTGACAGCTCCCGATTAAGATATCACCTGTTTTATTAAGAGATTTAAACCTATAAAACAGTATAACATAAAATAAAAGTGACATGTGAACTGATTAAAATGCTTCTGATTCTGATTTTTGTAACTGATGATTGATTGAGGAGATATAATATAATGAGAACAATATTGCAGAATATAATCCACATCGAAATAGTATCGATTTTTACACCACTGCGGGCTATATGCTCCGCAGTGACTATTGGGAAGCAGAAAAGAATTTAAAGACTACACCTGGATCAGACTGTGCATTAAAATTCGCAAGAAGATTACTGGGTTTTATTGGTGGAAAGATTACTGAGGGGTTGCTGTAGGAAAGATTACCGGGGGTTGCTGGGGGAAAGTATCTGCGATCAGGATCCTTATGACGTTGAAGATCAGAATTTCGGTGAATTTTTTGGAAAAGATATCTGCGATCAGGATTTTCAGGGTTTGAAGATGCAATTTATCAGTAGAAAGTATCCTCAAGTCTAAGAACAGGAGAATTGAAGATACTTTCTGCCATTGAAAAGTATCTTCCAGCCTAAGAATAAGCAGGTTGAGGATACAATTGCACTTGATCTGAAGGTCAAATTGCATCTGCAAGCTTAGGAAAAAGCAAAATGAAGATACATTGGCATAGAAAATTGTATCTGCAAAAAGACCAGGAACCTGAATGAAGATATCCGGATTATTAAGATACAATTGATCCATTGATTGTAAATGACCTTGTCTCTGTGCAGTAACTCTTTTGCAAAACGTTACACATAAAGTCAATTTTTGTAAAAAGTTTACACAAAAAGTCAATTTTCCCTTGACAAATTTCGCCGAAAATCATACAATAAAGATGCTTGAAAAAGCAATACTACCAATGATAATTCTGTAAGGTACAGAAGCTAATACCAAAATACAAAAGTGATATTTTTAAAATACTTTCCATTATTTTTCAAGAATACCTAAGAGATTTTTCAGAAAATACATAAGATAAATGACAGCCGGTTACACTGATTTCATCAGTGTACCGGCTGTTTTAAAAATCCTCCGGTCTGCATTTGCCGCAGCCGGAGGATTTTCTTTCACATATCCGTTTTCGTTAAGAGCATTATTTGTATAACCTCTATAACAGATCACCTTATGTGCTATTATTTTGCTGTTTTCTTTCTGGAAGCTGTGATCACAACCACACCAGCCAGTACAAGTGCTAATCCGATCACGCTGAACAGTACAGTACCCATACCACCAGTTAATGGAAGTTCAAAGCCTTTTTTGTTGATTACGGTCTCGATCTGGATGCCATCAGAAGCAACATCATTATTTTTGAATTCAGTTTTCTCTACCTCATGTTTCACTAATGTTGTCTTTCCTGTTTCGTCGATATTATACTCTGCCTTGGTGGTTGTTGTATAGGCAATATTCAGTGTTACCTTTACCGGTGCTTTCAGAAGATTGTACTCTGCATTCGTCTTTGTCTCTACCAGATAATATTCACCATTCTTAAGTCCGCTCTGAGAAACTTTACCTTCAGTATTTGTTTTAAGAGATGTTTCATTGATCTTCTTCCAAGCTTTAGAACTATCAAGACCTGCTTTCTTTACTTCATCTGCAGTAGCAACACCTGCTGTACCAGCATCAACAGCTTTGTACAGATCAAATTCTACATCTGCAAGAGGTGTTCCATCTGCTTTCTCAGCCTTCTTCTCAATTTGGATCTGGAAGGTATATACAACTGCTGTATCTGTGATCTTGTCGGTTGTAGGTGTACCAGGTTTGTTCGGGTTGTATCCATCATCGGTGTCCGGAAGAATCTTATTGGAATATTCCAGTGTTGCAGTGTTTGGATTACCTACTGTAGTTGTTACAGCTGTGTCAAGCAGTTCTGCATTATAAGTTACGATAATATTCTGTCCTGCATAAGAATCAAGATCTGCCAGTGTGAAATCAATGGTAAATCCGTTTCCATCCTCTGTAGCTGTTGCTGTTGCAGGGATTGTTGTGCTGCCTGTTTTATCTGTTACTTTTACTGAATTTGCATCATCTTTCAGGTTAGTAGGTGTATCTGTCAATGCAAATTTTTTCAGTTTTTTAATGTTTGCCGGTACAGATACTGTGATACGATATGGAACTTTATCCCCAACACTGTAATCAGCATCATGTTTCCATTCACTTCCATTCTTTACTTCCTTGGTCATGTCTGGCTTGTCATTGGTAACAGGGATTGTAATATTTGTGCCTGTATTTCCAGCATAGGTTACGTCATTACCTTCTACTTTAAATTCATAAGTAGCAGCACCGTCCATAATATAACCCTTATTATCTGCACCTACAGAAGTCTCAATAAAACGATATGTACCACTGGACAGGTCTTCTACACTGATCTTACCAGCTTCATTTGTTACCAGATTCAGAACAGTACCTGTGTTGTCTCCTAATGCAGTGGATTTCTTTGTGATATCTGTCCAGGAATCTCCATTCTTTTTTTGAAGAACAAAGGTTACACCTTTCAGTGCCGCACCAGCTTTTCCTGTTTTTACAAGACTTACCCCACCAACGGCTGTACTGTTTTTCGGATAAACATGTACATTATATAACCAGTCATCTCCATCTGTAGTCATTGGTACGGAGATCAGAAATGGATCGCATGGACCGGTTACAATTGCCGGACTGGTTGTCTCTACTACAAGGTAAAGACCCAGATCCAGGTTTGTAAATTCTGCAACACCGTCTGCGTTAGTCGGTACCTCATTACCAACTTTCAAAGCGGCCACATCGGCATTAACCTGAACATTTTTTCCGGTTCCTGTATAGTAGTCTGTTGCAGCTGGAAGACTTGCTGGAGTTGTGCTGTAATAGTCAGCAAGTTTAGCTGCATCTTGAACCTTGTAAATAGTAAATCCAACATCTTTGATGGGAACTGCTCCTGCCGGAACCTGTGATGCATCTTCTTTACCGGAAGCTGCTGTTCCTGTAGCAGTTCCTTCGGTATACTTATGAATAGTAATGGAACCTCTTTCGTTTTCGTCAATTACTGGTGTTTTGGAAGCAGTTGTGTCAGCTGCAAAAGAAGAAACTGACATACTTCCAAGCAACATTGCTCCGGTAAGCAGACCGGCAAGCAGTTTTTTGAATTTCTTCATACTCATATCCTCTCTCTCTTTTTCTTTTTTAGGCGTTTGCGAAACGCCACAACACCGCATAAATACGGCATTTTTTGTTACCTAAAAACAAATAACTCCTCACTGGAC
>NZ_JAOQJL010000035.1:0-43534 GCF_025566965.1 Blautia ammoniilytica
TTTTTTCGAATATTTATTTTATCGACTGATTCTATTATACCATGGTTCGCATCGAAGAACAAGTGTTCTTTTTGCTTTTATGCAATTCATCTTCCACCTGTAGAGGAAGGAGAATTCTTGCTATATATTATGTTAAATCTTTTGCATATTCTGACGCCTGCCTGTATTCCTCCTTCTTTTCTACCTCGCTATTCACGCAAAAAACACAAAAAGATACTGCAAAATAAGCATTGACAAATTAATTATATCGTATTGTTGGTTGCATTACAGAAAAAATCTTGGTTATATATCATGCAAGGCTTTCGCAGATTTCGACTGGGCTAATTTCTCTGTTATTTGCCGTGTTTGAGCACTGTAAGTGCGAGTTTGGCAAATAACAGAGATAATAAATGCCCGGGAGAAATCCGAAAACGAAGCCCTGATATATAAACATATTTTTTCTGCATAATGCACCCAAAACAAATAATATATTTAAATTTGCCATGATTATTTTACTGTATCCACAAAAACAAGAAAGACCCACAGCACCACCTTCATCAGGCAGTGCCGCAGGTCCACTTTATGCTACGACACGATAAACATATATTGGAGTGGCGCAGTAAAAGCACCTAACCTTATGTTTATACTATTTATTTATATTGCGGCTACTGCCGCCCAAGGATTTCATTCCTCTTCATCTGTACTGCGGGGTATTGCCACCCGAGGATCTTATTCCTCTGTTCCGTACAGAGTGATCAGCTTCTGCAGATACTCATATCTAGCTGCTGCTTCAGACTGGTTCTTAGCAAACAGTCTGGCAGCTTTCTCAGGATTCTGACGCTGTAAGGAGTTGTAACGAACCTCTCCATTCAGGAATCCCTGATAATCTGTCATATCCGGTGCTTTGGAATCAAGGCTGAACTTGTTGCCTTCTGCAGCCGGATTGAAGCGGAAGTTATGCCAGTATCCGCACTTAACAGCCAGCTCTTCCTCTGTCTGAGCCTTTGCCATACCCTTCTTGATACCATGGTTGATACATGGAGCGTATGCAATGATCAGAGACGGTCCCGGATAAGCCTCAGCCTCAGCGATTGCTTTGATTGCCTGGTTGAAGTCAGCGCCCATGGAAATCTGAGCAACATATACATAACCATAGCTCATTGCGATAGAAGCCATATCTTTCTTCTTTGTCTCTTTACCGCCTGCAGCGAACTGAGCGATAGCACCAGTAGGTGTAGACTTGGAAGACTGTCCGCCTGTATTGGAGTAAACCTCTGTATCGAATACCATAACATTGATGTCACGGCCGCTTGCAAGTACATGGTCTACACCACCAAATCCGATATCGTAAGCCCATCCGTCACCACCAAAGATCCACTGGGATTTCTTAGACAGGAAATCTTTCTGGGTAAGGATGTCTTTCGCTTTGTCACATCCGCATGCTTCCAGAGCTGCTACAAGTTTCTCAGTAGCTGCACCGTTAGTAGCACCACATGCAAATGTATCCAGCCATTCCTGGCCAGCAGCTTTAACGTCTGCGTTGTCGCCATTAGCTACAACATCTTCTACTTTTGCTTTCAGGCCATCACGGATAGCTTTCTGAGCAAGAAGCATACCATAACCGAACTCTGCGTTATCCTCGAACAGTGAGTTGCCCCATGCAGGACCCTGTCCTTTGGCATTTACAGTATATGGTGTAGATGGTGAAGAGTTACCCCAGATAGAGGAGCATCCTGTAGCATTTGCAATGTACATTCTGTCACCAAACAGCTGAGTGATCAATTTAGCGTAAGGTGTCTCACCACATCCAGCACAAGCGCCTGAGAACTCAAGCAGAGGCTGTTTGAACTGGCTTCCCTTAACAGTTGTCTCTTTGAATTTCGCAATAACATCTTCTTTAACCGGAAGAGTTACTCCATAATCAAAGTATTTCTGCTCTCCCATGTTTGCTTCCAGATTCTCCATAGCAAGGGCTTTTGCACCTTTCTTGCCAGGGCATACGTTTGCACAGGAACCACATCCTGTACAGTCAAGTGCGGAAACAGTCATGGTGAACTTGTACTCTTTCATACCTGTCATAGGTAATGTTTTGATTCCCTCAGGAGCATTTGCAGCTTCTTCCTCTGTAAGAGCTACCGGACGGATAACAGCGTGCGGGCAAACATATGCACATCTGTTACACTGAATACAGTTCTCTGGATTCCATACAGGAATATTTACAGCGATACCACGTTTCTCGTATGCAGCAGCACCGGATGGTGTAGTACCGTCAACATAATCTTTGAATGCAGATACAGGCAGTGTATTACCTTCCTGTGCATTTACTTTAGCCTGGATGTTATTAACGAAATCAACAACTTCCTGACGTCCTTCGGAAGCATGAGTCATATGCAGGCCTTCATCTGCTGCATCTTTCCAGCTATCCGGAACCTTGATCTCAACAACCTGTTTTGCACCAGCATCGATAGCTGCCCAGTTCTTCTGAACAACATCATCACCCTTACGTCCGTAAGTTGCCTTTGCAGCAGCTTTCATAAGATCGATTGCCTGATCCTCAGGAATGATACCTGTCAGTTTGAAGAATGCAGACTGAAGGATTGTGTTGATACGTGTTGGTCCCATGCCAGTCTCAATACCGATCTTCACACCATCGATGGTGTAGAATTTGATATTGTGGTTAGCGATAAATGCTTTCACCTGTCCTGGAAGATGTTTCTCAAGTCCTTCCATATCCCATGCACAGTTAAGAAGGAATGTACCTCCGTCAACCAGCTCCTGAACCATGTTATATTTATTAACATAGGAAGGATTGTGGCATGCTACAAAGTCTGCTTTGTGGATCAGGTAAGTGGATTTGATCGGTTTCTTACCAAAACGCAGGTGAGACATGGTAACACCACCAGATTTCTTGGAGTCATAGTCAAAATATGCCTGAGCATACATGTCTGTGTTGTCACCAATGATCTTAATGGAGTTCTTGTTAGCACCTACAGTACCGTCAGCACCAAGTCCCCAGAACTTACAGTTAGTTGTTCCTTCTGGTGTAGTAACAAGAGGAGCACCTGTCTCAAGGGAAAGATGTGTCACATCATCTACGATACCGATTGTGAATTTCTCTTTTTCTGTATTGTCATAAACAGCAACGATCTGAGCCGGTGTTGTATCTTTAGAACCAAGACCATAACGTCCGGAGAAGATCTTAACGCCTGCAAATTTGCTGTCTTTAAGAGCAGCTACAACATCCAGGTACAGTGGCTCGCCAAGTGCGCCTGGCTCTTTTGTTCTGTCAAGAACTGTGATCTGTTTAACGGTCTCAGGAATAGCATCAACCAGTGCCTGTGCGCTAAATGGTCTGTACAGACGAACTTTGATCACACCAACTTTTCTGCCGGCTGCTGTTAAGTAATCGATAGTCTCTTCGATTGTATCATTTACAGATCCCATAGCAACGATCACATGGTCAGCATCAGCTGCTCCATAGTAGTTGAAAAGCTTGTAATCTGTACCGATCTTAGCATTAACCTTGTCCATGTACTCCTGAACAACTGCAGGAAGTGCATCATAATATGGGTTACATGCCTCTCTTGCCTGGAAGAAGATATCCGGGTTCTGAGCAGAACCTCTCTGGCATGGATGGTTCGGGTTAAGAGCATGATCACGGAATGCCTGGATAGCATCCATATCAGCCATATCCTTCAGGTCTTCATAATCCCATGTCTCGATCTTCTGGATCTCATGAGAAGTACGGAATCCATCAAAGAAGTTGATAAACGGAACTTTGCCTTTGATTGCAGCAAGATGTGCAACAGGAGTCAGGTCCATAACTTCCTGTACGGAAGACTCGCAAAGCATTGCACAACCAGTCTGACGACAGGCCATAACGTCGGAATGATCTCCGAAAATAGAAAGTGCGTGAGAAGCAAGTGCACGGGCAGATACATTGAATACACCCGGGAGCTGCTCACCAGCGATTTTATAAAGGTTAGGGATCATCAGCAACAGACCCTGTGAAGCTGTATAAGTAGTTGTCAGGGCACCTGCTGCCAGAGATCCGTGTACAGCACCTGCTGCACCAGCCTCAGACTGCATCTCAGTTACCTGTACTTCCTGTCCGAAGATGTTTTTTCTACCCTGGGTTGCCCACTCATCAGTGGCTTCAGCCATAACAGATGAAGGAGTGATAGGATAGATAGCAGCTACATCTGAAAATGCATATGAAGCATGAGCAGCTGCATGGTTTCCATCCATGGTTTTCATCTTTCTTGCCATAGTTTTATCTTTCCTCCTTAAAGATTTATAAAAATATTATTTCTAGACATCTAAATGCCTAAAATTCCATTTACTATTATAGCATACAATTTCTCATATTTCTATTTTAGTTTCTGTTTTTTTTGTATATTATAAGATACAAAAGAAAGAAAAAAAGCACCGGTGAACGGGGGCTGACCGCATACCGGTGTTTCTTATTCATGTTTTAATCTGTCAGTCCCAGAACCTGGTCAAGGGGCTTTCTTTTCAGCAGACGCCACAGCTCATCCTGGATCTCTGCCAGTTCTTTGTGCATATAACATACACTTCCGTCCTGGCCATTACGGACACATTCATTTTTCGGATTAAGGCATTCGATAATATACATGTCCGGATCAATCGCATAGTATACCTCAAACAAAGTCAGAGAACCTAAATCTTTATTCAAAGTATAACCGCCATGGACGCCTCTGAAACCTTTTACGATTCCGGCTTTCTGGAGTTTTTTGAGAATTTTATAGGCAAAAGGAGCTGTAATAGCTTCCCTGTCACAAATCTCATTCACACTTAAACGTGTTTCTCCTGCAAGCGCCCGAAGGACTCTTACTGCATAGTCACACTCTCTCGTAATAAACATACCTTTATAACCTCTCTCTTTAGCATTTGCATTCTAGTTGTTGATCCTTAGTTGTCTTTTCCTCCCTGACAAATCGAGTATAACAACTTTAAAGGAAAAATTCAACAACATATCTAAATATATTTGGCGCTTTTTGAAAAAAACGTCATTTTTTTCATGAAAGTTATAAGGTTTTTTATTTTTCTCCGAAAATTAACACAAAACCAACAAATAATATGACCGTTCCCAACACATATCTGATTCTTTTACTCCATGTATCATACTTTGGATTTTCCATCATCTTCTCTACATAACTGTAACTGGTACCTGCTGCGATGAGCAAAATGCTGTGCCCAAGTGCATATAAAACCATAAGAAGAATCCCCCAGCCAGTGCTTTTCCCAAGCCGCGCAACAAGTGCAAGAAGCGCCACCATAACCGGGATCGCACAATGGGAAGCAAACAAACCTCCAAGAGCGCCTGTGAGAAATGCTCCTGCATATCCTCTCTTCATGGTATGTTCATCAAAATGGATATGAGGGATCACATTCACCACGCCAAATACCTGAAGTGCCATAAGAACCATCAAAATTCCCATAAGCACTGCCCACCAGTGTCCTGCCTCATGCATATGATGTCCGATTGCAGAGGCTACAGAACCAAATACGCCAAAAGTAACTGCCATACCTGCAGCCATAGCAAGAGAAAGCCGAAATGCCTTCCCGGGGCTTGCCTTGGAAGCACCTACACAGGTAAGCAGCATAGGCACAGTTGCCAGGGAGCAGGGGGTAAAGGATGTAATGATCCCGGCCACAAGGGCAAGAAGCGGTGCAGCCCAGAAGCTTGCAGCCATACAATTAGTTATGGTTTCCAATATTCCATTCATTTATAATCTCCTCACATATCTGTCTGTCACTTTTTCCATCGGTTGCTATCTGATAATCTGCAGCAGACTCATATTTGGGGCGGCGTGCTTCCATCAGTTCTTTAATTGCCTCTACGGACTTTTTCCCTTCCAGAAGAGGGCGGTCGTGATTATTTTTCACACGTCTTAAAATGGTTTCCGGCTGAGCCGTAAGAAGAAATATTTTCCCATTTTTCTTCATGATCTCTACATTTCGAGACTGCATTACTGTTCCTCCTCCACAGGAAACCACCACATTTTCCTGATCCTGGATCTTCTCAAGAAATTCCGTTTCTTTTTTGCGGAAATATGCTTCCCCTTTCTCTTTAAAAATCTGGGATATCTTCATTCCTTCTTCCACTTCGATCTGGCGATCCATCTCAATTTGCTTCATATTATAATACCTGCAAAGGCATCTGGCCACTGTGCTTTTACCAGTCCCCATAAACCCGGTGAGATATAGCTGTCCTGTTTTCATTTTTTATCAACTCCGTTCGTAAATTACCCTGTTTTCCAGGTCAGGCTTTCACACATTATAGCAGTGGTTTATTTTTTTGTAAAGAAATGCATAGAAAAACCAAAATAATTCTTACAAAATTCACAGTTTACGATAGGAAGGAAATCGGCTATACTAGAGAACAGTGAGCAAATCGACTATATTCGGAGGTAAATATGATTTCAGCAAATAACATCACACTGCGTGTTGGAAAAAAAGCGCTTTTTGAAGATGTAAACATCAAATTCACAGAAGGCAACTGTTACGGTCTGATTGGTGCCAATGGTGCAGGAAAATCCACATTCCTTAAAATCCTTTCAGGACAACTGGAGCCCACCAAAGGAGATGTGGTGATCACACCTGGTCAGAGGCTTTCCTTCCTGCAGCAGGATCATTTCAAATATGATGCCTATCCTGTACTGGATACTGTAATCATGGGAAACGCCCGTCTTTATCAGATCATGAAAGAAAAAGAAGCCATTTATGCAAAGGAAGACTTTACAGATGAGGATGGTATCCGTGCCAGCGAACTGGAAGGTGAATTTGCAGAAATGAATGGCTGGGAAGCAGAATCTGAGGCAGCTACTCTGCTGAACGGGCTTGGTGTAGATACAGAGTACCATTATTCACAGATGGCTGATCTGAACGGAAGCCTGAAGGTGAAAGTTCTTCTTGCCCAGGCATTGTTTGGTAATCCGGATATCCTGCTTCTTGACGAGCCTACCAACCACCTGGATCTTCCTGCTATTGAGTGGCTGGAAGAATTCCTGATCAATTTTGATAATACAGTAATCGTGGTATCCCATGACCGTTATTTCTTAAATAAGGTATGTACCCAGACTGCTGACATTGATTATGGCAAAATCCAGCTTTATGCAGGTAACTATGATTTCTGGTTTGAGTCCAGCCAGCTGCTGATCAAGCAGATGAAAGAAGCAAACAAGAAAAAAGAAGAAAAGATCAAAGAGCTGCAGGAATTTATTTCCCGTTTCAGCGCTAATGCTTCCAAATCCAAACAGGCTACTTCCAGAAAACGTGCTCTTGAAAAAATCCAGCTGGATGATATGCGTCCTTCCAGCCGTAAGTATCCATATATTGACTTCCGTCCAAATCGTGAGATCGGTAATGAGGTACTAATGGTAGAAAATCTTTCCAAGACCATTGACGGTGTAAAGATCCTTGACAACATCTCCTTTACACTTGGGCGCAATGACAAAGTGGCTTTTGTAGGTGCCAATGAGCTTGCTATCACCACATTCTTCAAGATCCTTACCGGAGAGATGGAGCCTGATTCCGGTAATTATAAATGGGGCATTACCACCTCCCAGGCATACTTCCCTAAGGATAATACCCAGGAGTTTGATAATGATCTGACCATCACGGACTGGCTGACCCAGTATTCTGAGATCAAGGACGCTACCTATGTACGAGGCTTCCTTGGACGTATGCTTTTCCCTGGAGAAGATGGTGTAAAACGTGTCCGTGTTCTTTCTGGTGGTGAGAAGGTTCGCTGCCTTCTTTCCAAAATGATGATCTCCGGTGCCAATATCCTGCTTCTGGATGAGCCTACCAACCATCTGGATATGGAGTCCATTACTGCACTGAATAACGGACTGATCAAATTCCCAGGTGTGATCCTTTTCACTTCTCATGATCATCAGTTCGTAGAAACTACAGCCAACCGTATCATGGAGATCCTTCCAAACGGTACATTGATCGACAAGATTACTACCTATGATGAATATCTGGCAAGTGATGAAATGGCTAAAAAGCGCCAAGTATTTACTGTGAATGAAGCGGACGCATCTGACAACTGATCTGCCCTGCTGTACTAACAGCTGAAATACCAAAACCAATCTTGAAATCACAAAAGAGGAAACTGCATCTGCAGCTTCCTCTTTTATAATGTAGCATATGATAATACAGACAGGATCTTCAAAATCCTAATATACCACTTCTTATCTTACCTGAACCTTCATTCCAACATAATCAGATGGATAGAAGAAAGTAATTGCTGTATTCACACTCTGGATCCAGTTGGTTGTACGCTTCGGTGCATTCATCAGCAGATAGCGAAGACTGGAATAAGTATTGGTGTATGCCTTGTTCCGGCTGTAAGAACTCATCAGTTTGCCCTTATAGTATACACGGTAAGCCACTGCACTATTCTCAAAAGTGTACTGCTCAAAGGAATTGTTGCTTCCAAGAGTACGTCTTGCAACTGTGCCTCTCTTTGCAGACATAATCACAGGAGCACCTGTAAGGTTACTGCCAGTCATCGTGAAGTTCACACTTCTACCCTTAGCTGCCTTCACAAGTTTCATCGGACGGTGGGATGCTCTCTGTTTCACAAAAGAAATCCCCGCCTTGCCTGACTGCGTGGTATAATCCACACGGATCGTCACACTTCCCCGATTAACACGGATACAGGAAAGCATTCCTGAATTGCTGCCTGCACTTTGTTTGATAAATGTACCTGCTGCATTGTTCACATAAACGCCCTTATTCGTGCTGCGCACCATATACTCGGTAGGCTGACTGCTCTTGCCTCTTGGGTAAGATGCGATCACTGCATCGTATCTGGTCCTTGTATTGGCCGGAGTCACATAAACCGTATAGGCTGTGATCTTGTTGGTGCCAATGCTTTTGTTCAGCACATGATAGGTCTGTCCTGCAGATATGGTAAGAGTAGCTCTTCTTCTTGTGGCTGCTGATGCAGGTACTGTTGCTGTGATGATCGCAGCTGCTGCTATCAGCGCTGCCGCAAACCATTTAAAAACTTTCTTCTCTCTCATTTTGCCTCCTTAGCTGCCTTTTACAGGCCTGTTTTGATTTTCATTCTCCTTGCATGGTAATAGGAGCAAGCTTGCCTCCTGTAACTTTCAGAAGTCCCTCCAAAGGTGCTTTCAGTGTAAGACCGATCCTGCCGCCACTAATATATATCTCCTGAAACTCACCGGCAGACTGATCAAATACCACCGGATATGGCTTCTTCATCCCGATAGGACTGCATCCACCTCTTACATAGCCGGTGATCTTTGTGATATCCTTCACATGGATCATATCCACTGCCTTCTCGCCAACTGCCCTGGCTGCAGACTTACGATCCACTTCTGCTTCGATAGGAACCACAAATACATAATACCCACCGCTCTTGCCTTCCATTACCAGTGTTTTAAATGACTGCTCATGAGGTGCCTGGATCATATCTGCACAATGGATACCATCAATAAAATCATCGCATTCATAAGTAAATGCCTGATAAGGTACCTTCTGTCTCTCCAGCATCCGCATGGCATTTGTTTTGGTTTCTTTTGCCATTTCTGTCGTCCTCCTAAAGATGCATTTATATTATAATACCTGATTTATATTAATCCGTAATATCTATTTTCCTTTTTCTGGTTCTTCTCTGACTCTGCTGTTTCTTCTGTTCCCACATCTGGCTGTGGATGTCCTGTGCTTTTGCCCCGTCCGTCTTTTTAGATCCCGAAACTCTTTCATCCTTGGCCAGATCCAGCTTTCCAGTAAAATAATCCTCAAAATCATCCTCATCCAGCAGCTCTTCTTCCAGAATTTTTTCTTCAAGATCTTCCTGACCCGCCTCATCCTCCAAAGCTTCTTTCTTTTTGGTTCTCTCCTCAGATGATCTGCGATCCGGCTGTTCCTCTCTTCTTGTTGCCTTCGCTGCCCTTGGCTTATTAATAGCAAACTGGATCAGCATTCCAAGAATAGCAAATGCAGCACCAAAAAGGATTCCGTAGGGAATCTGGTCCATAGCCAGAAGCTTTGCAAGAGACAAGCCTGCAGTTACGCCTCCAAGAAAGCTGGTTCCCACAATGATCACTTCCCTGTCATAACGCAGAGCCAGCACACCAATCCCAACTCCGATCAGAATACAAAGAAAAAAGGAAAAAGAACTGGTGGGATGGATCAGATAAATACTTAAAAACAGGCCAAGTCCTGCGCCCAAAATAAAAATACCTGCCCGGTAAATCATAAAAGCCAGAACTGCCATCACAACACCGATCCCAAGCATAGCCCCCATATAATATGCCTTTTCCTCAGTATCTATACGATACACCAGGAAAAAGCCGATTCCTGCCCCGATACAGAAGCCAAAGATCATCATCCAGAATCGCAGCAGCCTGTATCCAAGGATACAGTTAGTCAGCCCGAAAACAAATACGATCCCAAATACGATGATCATGATCCCAGATAGCACTTGAATCCCCAGGATATTATCCATCATTTCCCCCAGCTTATTAAGAATCTCCACATTCATAATCATTTCCTCCCACTTTCAGAACATGAAATACATGGTCTTCATATTTTCAAGTACCCCATAATGGTACTCAACCTGTTCCACTCCCTGTAAGTATATATAATATAAAGCAATCTGCTGTATTTTCTTATTAGCGATCAAATCCTGATATGCCTGCTCATATCCTTTCTGCGTACTGAATTTGAACCGAACAACGGCAGCACCATTGTCAAGTCTCATTTTACAATAATCATAAACACTTTGCCAGTCATAGCTGTCAAAACATCCCTGATTCAGCACATAAAAGTTCTTGGCAGTAGCCGTGCAGGCAGGCACCTTAAATTCTGCCGATGGTGTGTAGGTCTGTTCATATTCATCCGGAAAAGGACAAAGATAATCATAGATCGTGGTCTTATGCTCTGCCAGCTGCACAGCATCCCCTTCCAGAAATTCCGGCTGATCACCATTGGTGGCATCCAGATAATAATACTCTCCCTCCAGCTTGATAATATTCCAGGCATGTCCCTGATCACTGTTCTTTGTATCACCATCCACATAAATACAGTAAACACCCAGATGATCCAGAAGATACTGGGCCGCTCCTGCATATCCTGCACATACTGCCTGCTTTTTCCAGAAAACTCCGGCAATACTCTGATCATCCTCAGATTCCTGGTAACTGGCAGTATCGATCAGATACGTATAGGCCATCTGTGCCTTAACATAATCATCTGCCCCCTGTGGGATCAATGCGTCCAATTGCTGACAGGCCTGACTCATTGCCTGAAGGATCTGTTGGGTTTCAGTCTCTGTATAGCTGTAGCTGGGGGAAAACATACAATAATCCCCTTCTCCATAAGTAGTTTTTATCACCTGGTTCCTGTTATGCATCCAGAAAAACTCCGGATGATCTTTTAAAACAGCATGATAAACCCTGTCTACCGATTCATTGTCACCAATCGTAAGATAAAACTCTTTTTCTTTTTTCTTTATGCCGGCTTCCATCTGCCTGTAGGCCCGCTGCTCCTCTTCATCAAGCAGAGAAAAATAGTATTCAACCTTTCCAGGCTCTCCCCCGGAAATCTCCTGTTTCCGCAGCTGCTGCACCTCCTGTGGCTCCATACCAAGAAGACCCTGCAGCAGATCCTGGATTTTTTCTGTCTGCCTCATCTTTTTCACAGCAGACAACACCAGAAGTACCAGAAACAGAAGGATCAGAAAAGTTTTAAGAAATTTTCGCTTTCTTTTCTTTTTCTTCATGCAGCACCTTTCTGTTTGTTTTTCCAGATTATTTTCAACTCACTAAAAAAACTCTTATTCACCCAGTTCCTGGATCCGATGGAGGATGTCGTTTGTATTTTCCCTGAAAAGCAGTTCTTTATTGTATCTGAAATAGCGCTCACAGGAATACTCTCCCAGAAAGTGAACTCCATTCTCGCTTCTGTTCAATTCGGAAATAAAGACCACCAGCTCCTGGCCTCCTGGAAAAACAGCTTCCATAAAATCAAATGCATGTTCCAGCTTTAAAGATGTCTGTTCAAAAGAATTATGATACTCATCCTGCTTTTCCTGGAATAAAGCTTTCAGCCTTTCAAAAACCTGTACTCCATCTCCATTGTCTTCTGACCTTATAAGTCCTAACCACTTTTCAAGGGTTTCCCCTGCTTTTCGATAACGGTAATCCTCTTCCCTGGTGAAAAAGCCAGCCTTTTTCTTCATGGCATAATCCATTTCAAAGCTTTTTCCCATATCCTCCAGATAGATCATCGGCTGATCTGCCGAAGGACCTGTAAGTGCACTTTTTGCACCTTTTAATAATTCAAATAAAATTTCCAGACCTTTTTCCTGCTCCACAGTTTCATCAAAGGCCAGGTTTAACTTTGAAAGCAGAAGTCCTGTCACACTTAATCTTTCATCAAAGGAAGCGTGTGCAGCTTTCTTAACAAGAATATCATCAATCTGTCCGTCCAGTACCCGGTCGATCTGGTAATCTGTCCGATATTTATAATACAGTTCCAGATAATTTGCAAAATCCCTGGCGATTCTTGGATGCTGGATATACTGAATCACCACTTCCCTGTCAAAGGATTTGTCCAGCCTTTCATATACCTGAAGCATTCTTGACAGATCTTCCCATCCTCTTGGAGTGGCAAATACTCTGCCATCTACTGTGCTTTCCATGGAATAAAAATTCTCAGGGTGCATATTCAGATAAGAAAGCACAGCCCCATGCACACCGGCCTGATATGCATATTCCTTCCATGCCTCCAGATCAGGCTCCACCAGGATTTTCTTCACCCTGTCCATAGTAACCACATCAAATTCCCTAACAGACTTATTATATTCCGGAGGATTACCAGCTGCAACGATCAGCCATCCTTTGGGGATCTGATGGCTTCCAAAGGTTTTGCACTGAAGGAACTGAAGCATTGCCGGCGCCAAAGTTTCTGATACACAGTTGATCTCATCTATAAAAAGAATCCCTTCCCTGACGCCTGTTTCCTGGATCTTTTCGTAAACAGCGGCCACAATCTCACTCATGGTATATTCTGTTACTGCTTTTTTCTGCCCGTCAAATTCCTTCTGGGATATGAAGGGAAGTCCAATGGCACTTTGCCTTGTATGGTGGGTAATAGTATAAGACACCAGTCCAACCTTGCATTCCCTTGCGATCTGTTCCATGATCTGGGTTTTACCGATGCCCGGTGCACCAATAAGAAATACAGGTCTTTGTGCATTTACCGGTATTTCGTATTCACCATATTCGTCTTTCAGAAGATATGCCTGAATGGTATTTTTGATTTCTTCCTTTGCACGTTTAATATTCATTGCTTCTATCTCCTTTTCCCCTGGGACTGCTCCAGATCCTCAGGGTCAAGGATCAGCTTTATGGCCCATGGTGGAACGTCCACATCCTGATAATCATCTTTCATAAACACAAAGGCTGTTTCATAGGGTGGCATCTTCCCCGGAAAAATACCATATCCGTCAGTAAAATAGATCAGCCCCCGCAGCCTGGTAAATTTCTTTTCTTTTTGAAGCTTTTCCACATAAGCAAAAGGCGGACGGAAGTCTGTACCTCCCTGTCCTTTTACTGTAAAATGATCCATATAATCTTTCAGCTTCTGTCCATCTGTGATCACAGTATCTGACTGGATCCGGTCATCGCACTGGATCATATGTACATGAATACGCCTGAAAAAGCTTTCTGTTTCACTTAAAACACTGTATGTTTCCTCAAGAAATCTCTTCACCAGATCTCCCTGGCAGGACATGGAGGTATCGATCACGATCACGAAATCTTCTACCTTCTGTTCTTCTTTTGTTTCCAAGGGCTCGATAAGCGGCATATTCCCATACAGGTTCATCCCGTAATTATAAAAGATATAGTCAAAGGTGTCCATATCTACCTTCATTTCTTCTTTCAAAACAGCAAATTTCCGCAGAAATTCCCGGTAATCATATTTTTGTCTGTTCTCAACATTCAGCTGATCCATAAGACTTTTGCTGCCTTTTGAGGCTTCTTTTGAAAAAGTCTCCATTTCTGTCTGCATCTTATTACGCAGATCTTCCCATTTTTTCTTCTGAATCTGGGACTGGCTTTTATTCTTGCCTGAATCGTACCATTTCCTGTGGTCATCCAGAGTAAATTCCCTTTTCAGCTCTTCTATTTTGGCCTTTGCAAGATGAAGACTGCACAGCCTGCGATACACTTTCTGGGCTGTCATCACCTTTCCTTCCTCCAGAAGAAGGGCTTCTGCCTGGCGGCGCACCATTGTTACCGGCCTGTGCACACATTTCACATACAAACCATCTATAATTTCTTCCACTACTACATCACAGGCCAGATTCCAATATTCCTGATCTACTTTGTTATCTGGATAAATGTGGCAGAAAATACAATGAAACAGAGTATGAAGATATAGGCGGTTCACCTGTTCCCTGCTTTTTTTAAACATTGCCATCAGTTTCTCTGGCTGATAATAAAAAAGATCTCCGTCAGATCCGGCTGGTGACATCTCCATATCCCCTGCCGGATACAACTGTGCCAGTGCATTATCCAGAAACCGCATATTCAGATACAGCTGGTTTCTGGTATTTTTCAAAATATCTTCACAGATCTGTTGGGCACGAAGTGCCCTCTCCTGTGTATCATGAACAGCGTTGATCATTTGCCGGTCCTCCTAAAGCATAAAGGAAGGTCTTCCTGCCGGAAAGTGTATCCTTCCATATTCCATCAGCATACTGACTGTACCTTCATCTCCAGTCTTGCCAGCCATTCCCAGAATGTGATCATATACAGCCTTTTCTGATCTGTCCAAAGGATACGTTTCCATAAGAAAAGCCAACTCTTCCTGCCTCTGCCCGCAAATCAGCAGCCCAGCCAGCTGCTCATAATGTGACTGAATATATAGCTCATACTGTTCTCTTGCATTTTGCCCCAGTTCCCAGGGCGATTTCAGCCTTCCAAAAGCCAATTCCAGCAGAAATTTCTCATTTTCCTGGGCACAGGCCATTTCAAAACGCTTATCATACTCTTGATAATTAAACCGCTTCCCTGCAAAACAATTACGATAATACAACCCGCTTCCATGGATCTGCGTCATAAGGATCCTGGCAGGTGTATTCTCAACTCCTTCTTCGTAATATTCAGGAAACCAGAGAACAGCTTCCACACTGCCAGATAAAACCACTTCCAGTTCCTCTCCAATCTCCGAAAGTATCTCCTTAATGCCGGAGTCTTGGCCCTCCATATGCACATACAGCTTTCGAATATTGTGACACCCTGTAAAAGCACCGCTTCCTATATCCGTAAAGCGGCTTCCAAACCACATGGTATGCAGGCTTCTGCAGTTATAAAATCCATATCTTCCAATCTTTTTTACAGTATCCGGAAGGTACAAAGTCTCCAGACTTTTTCCTGAAAGCAAGTATTCTTTTAATTCTGTTACAGGCAATCCATCCAGCATACCTGGAATCTCCACTACGGATGGATCTCCCTTCAGTGCTGTAATCACCACATATCCATTCTTTTTTTCATATTCAAAACTACTGTTTTCTTCCATTGTATGATTCCTTTCCACAGAGAAAAAAGGTTGCCTTTTTCCCTGATCGGGCTTAAACTGAAAAGCAAACACAAATGTTCATTGGAGGTATATCAAATGAGTATCAAAATCCCTATTGAGACCTCAGCCCGGCACATCCATCTATCCGAAAGGGATTTCCATCAACTTTTTGGAAATGATGCCCAGCTTCATAATATAAAAAGTCTCAGCCAGCCTGGACAATACCTGTGCCAGGAACGAGTGACCGTTACCGGTCCAAAAGGCTCTTTTGAAAGCATGGCTGTCCTTGGGCCATTCCGATCAGAAACCCAGGTAGAGCTTTCTCTTACAGATACACGGAAAATTGGTATTCCCGGAGAGATCAGACAGTCTGGAGATACAACAGATACTCCTGGCTGTACATTATCAGGTCCCTGTGGGCAGATCACCATCCCCTCCGGTGTGATCGTTGCCAAACGTCACATCCATATGACCCCTGCAAACGCAGTAGCACTGAAAGTCCAGGATAATGATGAAGTATTCGTGCTTACTAAAAGCTACGGAAGGGCACTGATCTATGCGGATGTGGTTGTACGTGTAAGCTGGGATTACCGTCTGGCCATGCATGTTGATACAGATGAAGCAAATGCCTTTTCCAGTGATAAGGACCCTTACGGTGTAATCGTCCGGTTCTTTGACCGTAACTACAATACAGATAAATGGATTGAAGATGTTCTGTCCGGGATCAATCGATAGCCGCATTTCTACAGAAGGCTACGTCAGTTAGGAAATCATCTGAGATTCGATATAATATATCAGGGCAGCGTTCATATGGACGCTGCCCTGTTCTTATTTGGTCTCAGTAGAAGTTCCTGTATCCAACACATTTTCCAAAGAATTATCTACATACACCTCACTGACAAATGCAGGTATACCTGCTTCCTCTGCCTGTTCCTGATCACCGGAAGGCCCTGCTGCCGCCTCCTCTTCCGGAGGATAATGCTCAGCAATTACATCAAATACACTTTGTCCGCCTGCTTCTGTCTCCTCCAGAACTGTCTGGGACTGAAGAAGATCTGAAAGTGCATTATTTACAGTTACATCACTGACTACTACCTGTGCATTACCTTCTGCTGTAAATGGCTGATTGGCAGGATCATATACATTCTGGCTTGCCTTTATAATATCCTGAAGCGTATTCGTTACTTTAACATCTGTAACAAAATACTGAGTATTGCTATTCTGTGCACCCTGTGCTGCCATCTGAGCTGCCTGCTGGATAGTAGGATAGAAAGACGGCTGACGGATATACCGGAAACTGGCACTGTATGCTTCCCCTACAGTAACACCATTCTGGCTGGCAGAGCAGTGAACAGCGATCCAGTCGCCTGCTTCTGTCTTGCCGCAAAGAATACCAACATGATTATTCGCACCTGCCTCTGGTCCCTTCTGGAATACCAGATCGCCTGGCTGTGCATCTGCTTCACTGACTACATTGGCCTTTCCCCACTGATCAGAAGTGCCATTTCCTACACTTGCTTCCATAGCCTGGTTCTGATAGCCATTCACTACTGCCCAGGTAACAAAACCACTACAGTCAAGGCCATATGCACGCCTGGTACCGGTACTTTTGCTGCCCTCTGCAGTAACAGTCTCAACAGTACCCCAGCTTGGATCCTCTCCAAGCACTAAAGACTTACCACCCCAGAAATAACCAACTTTACCGATCAGGGAATAGGCAGAAGTGATCACATTTACTCTCTCTTCAGATACACTATCGCCAACGCTCTCTCTTACAAATCCTTTTGCAGCAGTAACTACTGCACACAAAAGGCTGCAGTCTGTCTCTGTATACTTTTTCAGCACTGCTCGCTGATCTTTGGGAATCTTATTTTCTTTAATATAGTGGTTGATATGGTAATTACCATAGGAAACCTTGGTAATATCACTGGAATCCCGGATCACAGGATTCATTCTTGCAAAGATATCTGCCAGGGCTGCCTTGCACGATCCATCAAGTATATAAGAAGTTACTCCCTGCTGACTCTGCTCATATATGTACACTGCCAGAATATCCTGCCAGTTCCTTACCAGCAAAGTATCTGCTGAGGAAGTCACTCCACCTGTAGTATCTGAAACATCGGCAAGCTTGTTCTTTGCCTTGTATTCTTTCTCGATCTCATCCATCACAGAAGCAAAATCATCTGAAAAGCTAAGCTGATAATTGTCCTGCAGACTGTTCAGGTAAAAATCCTTGCCTGCATGGAGATTAGAAACCATATCTGTATAATATAGTGGATCTCCCTCGATTGCCTCTGCCTCTTTTTTTTCTTTTTCTTCTTTTTCCTTTGTATCTTCCAGCTTCTTCAGCTTTTTCTCCATATTAAGGAAAAGCTGATAATTGGATACAAGAGACTTTTCGCTGTCTGAAAGTGCATCATATGCCTTACGGATCTTATGAATCTCATCCTTCTGATCCAGTGTAATATCCTCAAGAAGAGACAGGGCATCAATCCTGTCAATAATATCCCTCACTGCCTCTGAAACTGGTGCTTCCGATGGAACCGGTGTTGATGTAATCTCCGGTGTATCTGTAGTTCCCGGTGTAGGTGTAGCCTCCGGTGCCTGAGTCGGCGTGGCCGATGGAGAAGACGGTGTCTGGGTAGGCGTAGCTGTAGGACTGTGAGTTGGCTTCGGCGCCTGAGTTGGCTCTGCCGGTGCCTGAGTTGGCTCTACTGGAGCCTGTGTTGGCTCTACTGGAGCCTGCGTCGGCTCTGTCGGCGCCTGGGTAGGCTCTACTGTTGGCGCCTGAGTTGGCTCCGGTACCGCAGTAGGCACAACTTCCCCATAACTATCATCAATCTGTTCTCCTGACTCAAATGCTCCGCCATCACTGGCTGCAAAAACTGCAGCTGGTCCGGACAGTACCATTGCTGAAATAATCGTCATGCATAAACATTTTGTCAGATATTTATTCTTCATATTTTTCAAGATGCTCCCTTCCTTGCCATGAACATCCCTTTACTCCCCTATATAAAGGTCTGATACGTGATAAAACGGTTCGCTTAAATATTAACTTTGTCTATTGTATCATAATCTTTTTTTCAAATCAACCTTCAAGAAAATATCCATTCCCATTTTATCCAATTTTCACTTTCTCTTCACATTATGTTAAGGAACGCAGACCTTTTATGCAAACGCAGCCATATTCTCCTGTCTTCTGGTACATAACTGTACAATTCCCTGGATCACCTGATAGCAGACCATCAAGATATACTGGATATCCTCTGTGATATTTCTCTTTTTACGAAGATAACTGGTGTGGCTTACCTGTATGAATTCTGTAAGCTCTTCCAGGTTTTTAAAATAGACATCCCTGAAAACATAGGCTCCGGCAGCACCACTTTTAATGCAGATCTTCAGTCTTTGCTTCAGGATCTTTTCATACTGGCTGTGCTCATACAGGCTTCCAGTATACGTCCTGTTGTGAGGAAATGTAAAATAGTCTGCCACATAATGCAGCACTTCCCCAAAATTCCTCCAGTAGACACGTTCCTTCCCTTCCAGGGGACCATGCTCCACCAGCTGAAGCATCTTTTCCTGAATCTCTCCAAAGGTACTGAAATACTCATGCTTCTTCACAACAAAAGATGGGCGTATATCCGGAAGGATACTCCCCAGACAAAATGCCTTTCTGTGAGACTGCAGGCTTTCATCTACAGTCAGCTGATCTGCCAGATATCTGGCAAGTAAAATATGCGATTTCTTACGCAATAGATCCCTCTGCTTTCCTGCCGCTGGCCTTTGTAATGGTTACACGGCATATATGGCGAAAACATTGTAATGCTTTCTTATCTGTATTGTATTTTGGCTCATAACTGTATACACGCTGAACAGTTACGTATTCTGATACTATCTTAGGTTAGCGGCCTATACATCATACTATAACAGATATGCAGAAAAACTTCAAATAAACTTCCAATAAACTTTACATAATATTTTGTCAAAAAAAGCTTATGCTTCCGTTCAAAATGCACAAGTATTTTATCTTTTGCCACACCCTCTCAATCCCTGGAAATACTTGAAAAATCAGGGGTTCCGTAAAGGTCATACGGGGTCATCTGGTATACGTAATAATTCAGCCAGTTTGTGTACAGGTTATTGGCGTGAGCCCGCCACAAAAGAAGAGGCCTGTTTTCAGGATCATTGTCCTGATAGTAGTTCCTGGGAATATCAATAGGAAGACCCTTGTTAATGTCACGCTTATATTCCCCATCCAATGTAACACGGTCATATTCCGGATGGCCCATGATAAAGATCTTACGTCCGCCATCTGCCATGGCCAGGAATAAACCTGCTTCCTCAGACTCTGCAAGCACAGTAAGTTCCTTACATGCATGGATATCTTCAATGGGAACCTCCGTATGTCTGGAATGAGGGGCAAGAAATACATCGTCAAATCCACGTACAAGAGGAATCTTACGGTTAAGCACCTTATGCCAGAAAAGGCCAAACATTTTCTTGGGAAGCATTCTTTTCTTTAGGCCATAATGATGGTAAAGGCCTGCCTGTGCGGCCCAGCACAAATATAAGGTAGATGTTACATGGGTCTTGGTCCAATCCATGATCTTTACAAGTTCGCTCCAATAATCCACCTCTTCAAATTCCATCTGTTCTACAGGGGCACCTGTAATGATCATCCCGTCATATTTCTGATCTTCCAGTTCAGGAAAAGTCTGATAAAATTTGTTCAGATGGCTTTTAGATGTATTTTTAGAATCATGGCTTTCTACAGTCATAAATGTAACATCGACCTGAATGGGCGTGTTGGATAAAGAGCGGAGCAGCTGAAGCTCCGTTTCTTCTTTTAATGGCATCAAATTCAGGATCAGGATCTGAACTGGACGGATATCCTGATGCAGTGCCCTGTTCTCATCCATTACAAATATGTTTTCTTTTTCAAGAATCTCCTTTACCGGCAGATCGCTTTGTATTTTAATTGGCATTTATGTCCCTCCTTGTTGTTAATAATATTTCAAGTCGAGCAGTTACTCACCACCTGAAAGAGGTGGGAGTCTTCTCGACTGAGATGAATGATCATGCCTCTTCCGGATGGACCAGCTTCAGAAATTCTTCCTCAGAAATGATTGGAATCCCAAGCTCCTTGGCCTTTTTATTTTTAGAGGAATTTGACATTGTATCATTATTGATCAAATACGTGGTTTTTCCTGTAACAGAGCCTGTGACTTTGCCGCCAAGAGACTCTATCAATGCTTTCATCTCGTTACGGTTAGCAAAATGGGTCACAGAACCAGTGATCACAAAAGTCACTCCTACAAAAATCTGTGTCTGGGAAGCCGCTTCCGCATGGAGTATAAGAACCCCCATCAGCCGGTCCAGCTTCTGGTTGTTCTCTTTATCATGAAAATAAGAATAAATATTCCCTGCTAATACAGGACCAATGCCATCAATAGCGCTGATCTCCTCCATGGATGCCTGACGAACAGAAGAAAGGTCATCTTTAAAGTGACGGCAGATCACTTTGGCATTAGCAAGTCCGATGCCAGGGATCCCCAGACTGTATATCACCCTGGAAAGAGTGGTATTTCTGGCCTTATCCAGGCTTAAGATCAGATTTTCATAGGACTTTTCGCCAAAGCCTTCCATCTCGATAATCGCATCTTTGTGTCTGTCCAGCTGGAAAATATCCGCAAATTCATGAATAAAACCCATGGCAATAAACTTTTCCAAGGTTGACTGGGAAAGCCCGTCAATATTCATAGCATCTCTGCTGGCAAATAGTGTAAAACCTCGGATCTTCTTGGCTGCACAGTCAGGGTTCATACAGTACAGCGCTTCTACATCATTTTCTTTGCAGACATGCGCTTCCCCGCCACAAGCAGGACAAGTATCCGGGATCACAAGATTATCACTGCAGGTAAGATTCTCTGCAATCTGCGGAATGATCATATTAGCCTTGTAAACACGGATGGTATCTCCAATACCAAGCTTCAACTGTTTCACAATACTGACGTTATGCACACTTGCACGGCTTACAGTAGTGCCTTCCAGTTCAACTGGTTCAAAAACAGCCACCGGATTGATCAGCCCGGTACGTGACGGACTCCACTGAATTTTCAGCAGATGAGTTTCCCGTATCTCATCTGCCCATTTAAATGCAAAAGCATTTCTTGGGAACTTAGCCGTCCTGCCCAGTGACTCCCCATAGGCAATATCGTCATACAAGGCCACCAGACCATCGGATGGAAAATCATTCTTTGTAATAGCTGTAGAAAAATAGTCCATCGCCTGATCTAAAGTTGAAGCAGTTACCACCCGATATTCCACCACATCAAAGCCCTGCCCCTTTAGCCACTGAAACTGATTCTCATGAGAATTGTCAAAATCCACTTCTGGGGCACTTACAAGGGAAAACGCATAAAATCGTACATTCCTGCTGGCTGTAACCTGATTATTCAACTGGCGCACGGAACCGCTGCAAAGATTACGAGGATTCTTATAACGTGCATCTACGTCCTCTATGGATTCATTGATCCTCTGAAAATCGGAGTAAGTGATAATAGCTTCTCCTCGCAATACAAGACGTCCCTGATACGGAATCTGTAAAGGAATATTCTTAAAAACCCGGGCATTGTTGGTGATTACCTCACCAACTGTACCATTTCCTCTGGTGACAGCCTTTAACAGCCGGCCATTTTCATAGGTAAGCACAATGGTAAGGCCGTCCAGTTTCCAGGAAAGCAGGGTCTTTCGCGGACCAATAAACTCACGAAGCACCTCCCGGTCCTTGGTCTTATCCAGGGAAAGCATTGGCCTTTCATGGGTTTCCTTAGGAAGTGCATCAACAGACTCATATCCTACGGAAATGGTTGGACTGCCTGCCAGAACTGTGCCTGTTTCCTTTTCCAGTTCTGCCAGCTGATCGTACAGGGCATCGTACTCCAGATTGCTCATGATCTCCCTGTCTTCCTGATAGTAAGCCTTGGATGCCTGATTCAGTTTCTGGGCTAATTCTTTCATTTTGCTTAAAGCTGCTTCCATGATTTCCTCCTGGATCTGAATTATTTCCGGAAGATGAATCCCGGATCATAAGAGTTAGCTTATTATATTCTTCTTTGGTGATCTCTCTGTAGCTGCCAGGTGCAAGACCCTGAATTGTAAGATTCATGATCCTGATCCTTTTTAAGGTACGGACCTGATATCCCAGATATTCGCACATCCTGCGGATCTGGCGGTTCAGCCCCTGTGTCAGAATAATCCGAAACGAGCATTTACCTGCAGCAAATACCTGGCATGGCCGGGTCACTGTATCCAAAACCGGAACTCCTGTACGCATATGCATCAAAAATTCTTCTGTTATAGGGTGATCCACAGTTACCAGATACTCCTTCTCATGAAAATTTCTGGCACGCATAATGTGATTGACAAGACTTCCCTGGTTGGTAAGCAGAAGAAGTCCTTCTGAATCCTTATCCAAACGGCCCACAGGATAAATGCGAACCGGATACTTCAGATATTCCGTAACCGTTGTCTCTTCATATTGCTTCTTAGTACTGCACACCACTCCTCTGGGCTTGTAAAAAAGCAGCAGCACCTTTTTCTCTTCTTTTTTAACCGGTTTACCATCTACAAAAACCCTTTCCTCAGGAGAAACCTTATCTCCCGGACAAAGGGTGCGGCCGCCGGCTGTAATGCGGCCGGCCGAAAGAAGACGGTCTGCCTCCCTGCGGGAGCAGTAACCGGATTCACTTAAATATTTATTGATTCTGATTTTTTCGCTCATTGCTATATTATATAGTCTTTTTTCTGTGATATCAAGAAAAAGCTTCACGATCATCCCCTATTTGTGATATGCTTCACGATCATCTTTTTATGATAAGCTTCGCGGTCATCTTCCTATTTGTGATTGCACGAAAATGAAGTGTGTGGTAAAATCTATTTTGTATTGGAGATTTTTTTCTCCAATCTTTTATTGATTTACTGACACAAAGGAGGAATCATATGTCAGGCCGTAAACAACGGACCAACCGGCCTCTTCTTATAACTGCTGTGATCCTTTGTCTGGTGTGTGGTATACTACTTACCCGTACCTCTCCAAGCTCTGGATCTATGGATGATAAAAAGCAGCCGGATATGTTCGTAGCAGAAAATACAGATACTATAACCCCACCAGCTCAGGATACGGTTTCCGGTGACACACCAGAGGTCACACAGCCCCCGGAAGTGCTGCCAACCGATACCCCAGTTCCTGAACCAACTACAGTTCCGGCTGATGATGCCAGCGCATCCCAGGTTTCTCCGGAAGCAGCTTCAGGAGTGTGGACATCCAGCGGGAGCAACTGGTACTTTATGGTGAATGGTGCTGCCCTGACCGGATGGCTTACAGACACAGATAACAAACGGTATTATTTCGATTCGAATGGCGTAATGCAGACCGGATGGCTGGATGATAATGGCAATCGCTATTACCTGAATGGAGACGGGGTGATGCAGACTGGCGATGTGATCGTTGACGGACAGCTTTGCCACTTTTCTTCAGATGGTGTGATGAATGGGAATCCGTCTCCTGTTTCAGATCAGACAGAATCGTCTCCTTTACTTTACTACATAAACCCTAATCCTGAGAAAGCAGATGCAAGCTCAGATGCCGCTCCTGCAGCAACAGGTGCAAACTCCGACCAGGTTTCAACGCCAGATGCTGCTACAGATACAGCTGCACCTGTAGCACAGAACAGCACAGATGTACAGACACTTCCTCAGGATACACCAGTTCCTACACCCACACCAGTTCCTGACAAAAAGATAGCTCTTACCTTTGACGATGGTCCCAGTGATTATACCGCCAGGCTTCTGGACTGTCTGGAAGCAAACAATGCTAAAGCCACTTTCTTCCTGGTTGGAAATATGATAGATTACTATTCTGAAGATGTTACACGTATGGAAGCCCTGGGATGCGAACTGGGCAACCATTCTTATGATCACACAGATCTGTCTACTCTTTCTGCTGAAGAAGTATCCAATGAGATTGGACAGACAGATCAGCTGCTGAACAATCTGGTGGGGCATGGAGCCACTGTTGTACGTCCCCCTTACGGAAATGTTAATGATACAGTAACTTCTGTGATTGCAACTCCTATGATCTTGTGGACCGTTGATCCAGAAGACTGGGATGAAGGAGAAGATGTTGACCGTCTGGTAAACGCAGTTCTTGATAATATTACAGATGGCTCTATCGTACTGATGCATGATATTTTCAGTTCCTCTGTGGATGCAGCAGAGATTCTGATACCAAGATTGATCCAGGACGGTTATGAACTGGTTACAGTCCATCAATTAGCCGAAAGCAAAGGGATCACTCTTCAGGGCGGAGTGCTTTACAATTCGCTAACATAATTCTAGTACAGTGAATATTAAGTAACCACCATATTGACTGGCCTTAATTCTCACTGTACTAGTTCAAAAAAACAGCTGCAGATCTGATCTGCAGCTGTTTTTTTTACCCTTTATTCAGTTTTTTCTTCCAGAAGTCCACTGTAAATATATGCAGTCTGACCTTCATACTCCACCTGGATCCAATCTCCTTCAGAACCAAGCTTCTGAACTTCCTCACCAGCAGAAAGACCACCAATAATATCTGCATCACTGCTGGCAGCAGCACGCACATTACAGTCTTCTGTCACTACCAGTGTAGTTCCATCAGATACAATAGATGAATCACTGGTATCCTGGCCAAGGCCATCCAGAAAAGCTGTCAATGCAGGATCACCTGCCTGCGCATCCTCAAGCTGCTTGCGGATATCAGAGTAAAGTGTCTTTACATCCTCATCTGCTTCCAGCCCATCAGTATAGGCAGAAATCTCTGTATCCTCTACTGCTGATGCATCGATCTTCCACTGGCCTTCGCTGTCCTTATATACATAAAACTGACTCAATGCCGGTACTTTCGTATCAATGTCCTTGCAAATATAGTAAAAACTTGCATAGACCACATATGAGTCATCCTTCAGCCCCTTTTTCACATAAACATCCCGCACTTCATACCCTTCAATATAGTCCTTTGCGTTAGTGATCTTTGATTCATCGGACGGTGCAAGATTGTCTACATACGTTTTAAGCGTTGCAATATCTTTGTCCCCCAGAGCCTTGTAATAGCCCGTAATTAATGCAGTAATCTCTGCATTGCCTTTTTCCATGGGATTGGCGTCTTTCTTCCCGTCAGTCTCCCCATCTTTTGCCGGAGAAGAAGGAACATTTCCCTGGTTATCCTGCGATGCTGTCTGCTGATCTCCCTGCCCCTGATCGGTACCCTTCTTACCTTTAACACAGGCATGGATTCCAAAAGCCAAAGCACCAACGATTAACAAAATCGCTCCGCCTAACATAAAATAGCGAAGGTTATCTGATAACCATTCTCTAAAATTGTCCAAGTTCTTGTCCTCCTTATAAAACAACGCACCGGAACGCTGGGTCGTTCCAGGCAGCACACCTGAAGGGAATCGAACCCCCGCACATGGTACCGGAAACCACTGCTCTATCCACTGAGCTACAGGTGCTTAAACTTACTGTTGAATTATCAAAGTACACTACTTCAACTTTAAAAAAGTATATCACAATCTGCATCAGATGTAAAGTTTTTTCTTTTGGTTGAAAATTCATGTCTAATGCGGACAATTCAATGATATCAGGATACCAAAACCATGCATCCACCTAAGTGGTTGTACAGTCCTGGCATCCTTACATAGAATCATTATTCCTTTTCCAGATCGCAAAAACGGGTTTTCACCACTGTCAGTACTCCCATCATCAGCACCACACCGATCACCAGGCATAGCGGGCTCTGGATAAAGCCAGCAAATATATAAGTGATAAAGGATACCACTGCTGCCACCACAGCATAAGGAAGCTGTGTAGACACATGGCTTACATGGTCACACTGTGCACCTGCCGATGCCATAATAGTGGTATCAGAAATAGGCGAACAATGATCTCCACATACAGCTCCGGCCATACATGCGGAAATAGAAATGATCATCAGATCTCCGGGTGTGTTTTCAAACACATGTACAACAATAGGAATCAGGATGCCAAAGGTTCCCCAGGAAGTTCCTGTTGCAAAAGCCAGGAAGCAGGCAACCAGGAAAATAATGGCAGGCAGCATGTTTACAAGACCGGAAGCAGAAGATTTTACCATTTCAGCTACGAATTCATCTGCTCCAAGACTGTCTGTCATGCTCTTTAAGGTCCATGCAAAGGTAAGGATCAGGATTGCAGGAACCATGGATTTAAAGCCATCCGGAATACATGCCATACAATCTCTGAAGGATAATACCTTCCGCACCAGGTACAAAAGCACAGTGATCACCAGACCAAAAAAGCTTCCAAGTACAAGTCCCACAGATGCATCACTTTGGGAAAAAGCAGTTACAAAATCGGTGCCGTCAAAAAAGCCGCCGGTATAGATCATTCCGATCACACAACAGATTACAAGGGAAATGATGGGGATCAGAAGATCCATTACTTTCCCCCGGGGATTCACCTTTCCATCTTCTTCAGCACCTGCATAGGGCCTTGCAGCTGTAGTAAACAAGTCGCCTTTTAATGCATTAGATTCATGAATGCCCATAGCACCAAATTCTACTCTCATTAAAACCATGGATACCATCATTACAATAGTAAGGAGTGCATAATAATTATATGGAATGGCACGTACAAATACAGACATTCCGTCTTCTCCCGGGACAAACCCACTAACAGCTGCTGCCCATGAAGAAATAGGGGCAATGATACAAACCGGAGCTGCTGTAGCATCGATCAGATATGCCAGTTTTGCCCTTGAAACATTGTGCTGATCTGTGATGGGACGCATAACGCTTCCCACTGTAAGACAGTTAAAATAATCATCAATAAAGATCAGTACACCTAAAAGAATCGTTGCAAGCTCTGCTCCAACTCTGGTACGGATATGCTTTCCTGCCCAGCGTCCGAAAGCCGCAGAACCTCCTGCCCGGTTCATCAAACATACCATGGCACCCAGAATTACAAGGAATACCAGAATACCCACATTGCTGCTTGAAGACAGAACACTGATCATTCCTTCAGAAAAAATATGATTGACTGTGCCCTCAAAATTACCTCCTGAATAAAGGATTGCACCTACCAGGATCCCAAGGAACAAAGAGCTGTATACCTCTTTCGTGATCAATGCCAGAACAATTGCCACAACTGGAGGTATCAGAGACCAGAATGTGGCATATACAGCCGGTTTTGCAGCTTCTTCTGCAGCCAGCACAGTTACCGGACAAACCATCACAAACCATGTGATCATTGCCAGAACTACGGATACTTTGTTACGATTGTGCTTCATTATTGATTTCCTCCCTCATTTTGAACCCGGGCAATTCTGACAGATCATTAACAGGCTATGGTCTTTTGTGCCTTTAATTACGCAAAAATAGCCATGAACACTTCCCCGCTATGGGACACATTCATGGCATTTATTCTTTCACAGGATCCACACCTTTGATAGCGCTCCACAACAAGTGACAGTCTGCCGCATATTCTGCGTCAGCCCAGAACCTTCCTGTATGGCATAAGAAAGCTCTTCGGCGGTCTTCCCTTTCTCTTTGGCCAATCTGCCATGGACTGGATATCTTCTCGTATCCGCAGCCAAAAATACTGATGAACCCCGCACCTCTATCATTATTTCCCGTATTCAGTTTCCTTTAATCATGGTAGCAGTTTTCCCTAATAATTGCAACCTTTTTTTTATAGATGCTCTTGTTTGAAAACTCCGTACTGATTCACAGTGCCGATCAGACGATATCCTTTGCCCTCCAGATATTCCTGTTTCTCCTGAGGCGGAAGTGCAAAGACAAGGTAATTACATCCTAGCTTTCTTACCGCCTTCACCACTCTTTTCAGATCAGGATCAGGAGAAGAAAGCTCCTGATAAAGCCGCATGGATGAATAGTGCTTGGAACCTTTTCCTGCTCTGCTGTAAGGCATGTAAAAAGAAGGCTGGTACACTCGGATATAAGCAGCCAGGTAATCATCTGCTGCCACGCATACCTCTTCCTCTTCCTCCTGCTGATCACTGATCAGATTACACACCTGAGTCACCTCATCTGGAACCTTCTGGTAATTGTGTACCTGTACATAATTATCCTCACTCCATACAGATTTTCCTGATATGCCAATCACTCCTATCAAGAGAATCAGCACAAGCCCCTGCAGCTTATGCCCACCCTTTCTTGCCTTAAGGCCAGCCTGCTCTGCCAGGGCAGTACCGGTATACGCAAGAAGTACAGTAACAGGAAGAAGCCAAAGTACACGCCAGTATACATCACTGCCAATACATTTCTGTATAATTCCCGCACTCAGGGGAAAGAAAAATAGCACAAGCAGGATCCCCGAATATGCAATAAGAAGTCTTGCCTCTTTTCTTTTTCTGAAAAAAAGCAAAAGCAACAATACCGCCAAAAGGATCAGATACTGATAATACCCGCTTCCCCAGAATAAAATCCAGGTATCCAGAATTCCTTTGATCATTTCTTTCATAAGCCACCTCCTACTGTATGAAAAAGTAAATACAACCAAGTGCCACCGGTGGAAGGCAGCAGATCACTCCATACAAAAGCCTTCTCAGATCCCGCTGTTTGTACAGGCTGATCAAAAGAAAGATCCCGGTAAGGACAGGCGCCAGTATGATCCCCATAGAAGATAAAAGACAACAGGCCAGTTCTGTTAAAAACAGACTGATCCATGGATATTCTCCTTTTTTATCCACCAAAAATTCCATACATAAGAAAAAAAGAAAAGGGAGAAAAACACCAGTAAGTAAGGCTTTTCCCTGCCAGATACGAACCATCTGGAAATTGCCGCTGCTATATACAGAATAGCCGGAAAACCAGATTACGACAGCAGAAAGAAGCATAAAGATCCATCTGCTTTTCTCATTATCCTGAAACCATTTTTTTCCATAGCCCCAAAGTACAGCATAGCCTGTCAGCAAAAAGACCGGTGGAAACACAGTATGGGCCATAATTGCCGGATGGAGTTCCCCGCACAGCTGACTGACAACAGCCAGAAATACAGGAAACGGAGACAAAATGTACCTGCTTGGAATCTTTGTATAAGCATAGCCTGTATATGGACTGATAGAAAAAATAGTATCCGTATGAATATCTGTTACTGCTGTTCCCACATAAAAGGAATCATCTGCATCCATATGTGCATAGCGCACTACCACATACATCTGCAACAGAATCAAAGCCAATGCCAGGATCATAGGAATAGAAAGACGGATTTTCCCTTTTTTCAGCCTTCCCATATATGCATCTATTGCATCCTTTTTCAGCAGACACCACATCCCCCACCATACCATTATGATCCCCAGGCTTCCATAGCATACGGTCAGGATATGAAGAGGCAGCCCAAGCCAGATCATCAACAGGGTAAGAACCTCCATAACTGCAAATAAAAAAGCATAGCCTGTGAGAAAACAGTTTCTCACAGAATAAATCTCTTTTTTCTGAAAAAACGGTGCTCCTGCTGCAGCAGGCACCACCAGAAGCCAGAAAGCGGCCAGTATCATTTTGATCATAAGACCCATCTTATACCTCCTGCCTTCCTTTGGCGATTCCCATTGCAATCTTTTCAGGTGTTATCGGCAGTTCCCGGATCCGGACTCCCACTGCATTGTAAACTGCATCTGCAATGGCCGGGCAAGGGGTATCGATCACCAGTTCCCCAATGGATTTGGCCCCAAATGGACCGCTTTGTTCATAGCTGCTTTCAAATTCCACACGGATCTGTCCCACATCCATTCTGGATGGAATCTTGTACTGCATAAAGGAATTATTCCGGATCCTGCCGGTATCCGTATACTGTACCTCCTCTGTAAGAGCCATACCGATTCCCTGTACGATCCCGCCTTCTGTCTGTACTCTGGCAAGATTGGGATTTACCGGTGTCCCGCAATCTACCACAGCCACATAATCCGTCACTTCCACTGATCCGGTCTCAGGATCTATCTCCACTTCAGCCAAGCCTGCCATATAAGGCGGCGGGGAGATCATGGAGGAAAATGAGGCAGTTGCCTGCAGCTCCTGAACATTTCCACAGGTGGCCTGTACAGCGATCTCCGTAAGTGATACCTGCCTTCCCTGGCCGGTTACACAAACACCATCAAACGTGGTATCTTCCACAGGAAGTTCCAACATTCCAGCGCCAAATGCCTGGATCTTTTCCCGCAGCATACTGCAGGCTTTAAGCACTGCATTTCCGGTAGCATAGGTAGTGGCAGATGCGTAGGATCCGGAATCATAAGGTGAAATGTCTGTATCTACTGCTCCAACTACCACATTATCCAGCTCTGTATCCATACAGTCAGCTGTCATCTGGGACAAAATGGTATCACAGCCAGTACCCATATCTGCACAGCCCAGGGACAAGGTATAAGAACCATCCTCATTCAGCTTTACAGTGGCGCCGCCCACATCCACACATGCAATGGAAGAGCCCTGGAGAGCCAGTGCCATACCTGCTCCTCTGATCTTTCCGTTTGGCATTACCCTGGAGGGATATCTTTCATCCCAGTGGAACATTTCTTTTGCTCTTTTCAGGCACCTGTCAAGGGAACAGCTGGTAGCGGTAGGGATGTTTCCATCATAGCCATGTAAAGGGCCGCCTTCTACAGGCATATTTTTCTCTCTAAGAACCACTGGATCCATCCCCATCTGATGGGCCAATTCATTGATCGCAGATTCTACTGCAAAAATCCCCTGGGTAGCTCCGTAGCCTCTGTAAGCCCCGGAAGCCTGCACATTCGTATAAACCACATCATAAGAAAAATGATAGGCCTGAAGATGACGATAAAGAGCCAGTGCCTTATGTCCGGTCAAACCTACTGTCGTAGGCCCGTGATCCCCGTAGGCTCCTGTATTGGAAAGCACCTTTATATCCAGTGCCTTTACAATCCCCTCCTGGTCTGCCCCTGCCTTTACCCGTACCTCCATTTCATGTCTGGGAGAGGCACAAATCAGGGACTCATATCTGGAATAAACGATTTTGGAAGGGCGTCCTGTGATCCAGGTGACCAATGCAGGATATACTTCGCATACTGCCGTCTGCTTTGCACCAAAACCGCCTCCGATCCTTGGCTTGATCACCCTTACCTTTGAGGATGGGATCCCCAGTGCCCTTCCAACGATCCTTCGTACATGAAAGGGGATCTGTGTGGAAGTCAATACATTCAGTCTTCCATAGCAATCCATATAGCAACAGGTACGGAAGGTTTCCATCATACACTGCTGATTAGCTTTCGTATGGTACGTCTCATCTACCACATAGGCACAGTCGGCAAAAACAGCATCCACATCCCCACTTATCTCATCTCCGGATGCAGCCAGGTTCCTTTTATTATCTGCACCTACCGGGACTTTGGCTTCCCAGTCCTCTTCCGGATGTACAAGAACCGGGTTATCCTTTGCCTGATGCATGTCCAGTACAGCCTTTTCAACCTGATAGCTTACCTTGATCTTTGCCAGAGCCTGATCCACGGCAGCTTCTGTTTCTCCGGCTACAATCGCCACCGGATCCCCAGCAAACCTTAAATGTACATCCAGGATCTTGCGGTCATAAGGGCTAAACTCCGGATAGGTCTGCCCTGCAACAGTAAAACGCTGATCCGGCACATCCTGATATGTAAGCACACAGACAATGCCCTCTACCTTTTTGGCTGCTTCAGTACGGATCTCACGAACCCAGGCATTTGGGTGGGGACTTCTTAAAAGCTTTACCACAAGACAGTCTTTCGGTGCAAGATCATCAGTATATACAGGTTTTCCTGTCACAAGGGCCATGGCATCCTTTTTAGAAACCGGATGATTTACATATTTCATTCCCTGTATTCTCCTTTCCTGTCCTGTTTATATCTAAGGTATTTCAGAATACTTCTGGTCTGTCCCACAAAGCCGGAGCAGCGGCACAGATTGCCCGCCAAATATTCCCGGATCTGTTCTTCATCCGGATCCTGCAGCTCTTTTAACATTGCAAAAACATTCATAATAAACCCTGGATTACAAAAGCCGCACTGCTCTGCCCCCTCTCCTGCAAGAAAGGCGCCAAACTCCTGAGCTTCTTTTTCCATGCCTTCCAGGGTAACAACCTTTTTCCCCTGTACTCGAAGAGCAAGCATGGAACAGGAAAGTACCGGACGTCCCTCCAGGAGCACGGTACAAAGACCACAGTTTGCTGTCTCACATCCCCGTTTTACACTAAAACATCCCATCTGGCGCAGCAGATCCAGTAAAAGAGTATCCGGCTGCACTTCAGCTTCCCTGTGAACATTGTTAAGCCAAAAATCCATTTTCATTTACCGTTCCTCCTATATCTGTCCATGCTCTTCTTGTAAGTACCTGTACCAGATGGGTTCTGTACTCCTCACTGCCTCTCATATTACTTTCAACAGGCACATTCTGAGCAGTCCAGGCACTGTAGCTGTGGATGGCATCCTTTCTTTTCTCCGGATCCATGGCGCAAAGTCCCTTTAAAATGCCCTCCGGATCCTGCAGAACCATTGCCTTTCCAGGCCTTGCCCCGATCACTGTCCGCACATTCTCCCCTGCCTTGGAGGCGCAGCAGGTAAGCACCGGAAAATCTGTCTTTGTATTTCGCTGGCTCAGATAACAGATCTTGGTTTTCTTTTTCCTGATGATCAGGCGCAAAAGGATATCTCTGTCCTTTTCCATAGAAGCAAATTCCGAAAGGGGAATCCTGCCTCCTTTATACAATTCCACCCAGGTATCCATAGCCAGGAACAGGGTAAGCACATCTGAAAAACCATATCTTCCCCAGATGCTCCCCCCAACAGTAGCACAGTTGCGGAACTGCACCCCTACAATATGACGAAGACATTCCTTTATGGCTCCCCCTGTATAGTGAAGAAGGCCTGGATGCACCTCCAGATCATGGAGAGGCGTCATGCATCCGATCACGAATTCCTCCGGATCTTCCTGTATCCCGCACAGATCCAGTTCTGAAAGATCTATGGCAGTGGACACTCTGCGGTTTCCCATTTTCAGCCACACCATTCCTCCCAGGATCACGGCTGTTTTTTTCTGGTTCAGTTCATAGGCCTGCTGGAGGCTCTCTGCTTTTACATAGCTTTTAATCTTCAGCATGTCAAAAAAATACCCTTTCCTTAGTCTTCAAGCTCCAGGAGCACATACTGGAAGCCTGATAATTCAATTTCCATACCTCTTGTATCTTTGCGGAATGTCCCCTGCTCACCGTTATCCCTTGGACATCCCCAATTCACACTTTCTTTATTGTTCAGCACCACTTTTTTTGCAGGTGCAGGCAGCTGTACCTTTCTTGGATCCTTCTGAAAGTTAGCCAGAACCAGAAGTGTTTTCTCTCCTTTTCGGAAATAAGCGATCAGATTCTTTTCTTCTTCCAGATAAGGAATCAGCTGGCTGTAAACAATGGTTTCTTTATATTCTTCACTTTTACGAAGCCTGGTAAGCTTTTTGTAAAAGGCAAGCACTGAATCCTCATCATTTACCTGTGCCTGTACATTGATCTGTTTGTAATTAGGATTTACCTTAAGCCATGGCTTTCCTGTGGTAAAACCGGCATTTGCACCATCATCCCACTGTACCGGTGTACGTGCATTATCCCTTGAAAATGCACTGGCAACCGAAAGTGCTTCTTCATCACTAAGTCCTGCCTCCCTGGCAACCTTATATTCATCCAGGGTACTGATATCATCGATCTCATCAATAGTATGGAAATCCAGATTTTCCATGCCAATCTCCTGTCCCTGATAAATAAACGGAAGACCACGGAGCATGAAATAAACGCCTGCCAGTAGCTTCTTAGCGTCTGTGCATCGATCTTGGGGCTGAATATAATAACATACTCCTCTTGGCTCATCATGGTTCTCAATAATATTGGACACCATGCCCATGTCGCCGATCTTTTTCTGTGTTTCAAAAATACAATGCTTATATTCATCTGGTGTAAGGTATCTTTGGGAAGCATACCATCCGTCAAGACTTTTCCCGAAAACATGGCTGTTAAAGTCAAACATGGAAGAGAAATATCCCTCATCCCCGATAAAATCCTTCAATTCATCATCCTTTACATTGAAAACTTCCCCAACCGTAAAGGCATTATAAGGGCGGAACGCTTTCTTGGCCATCTCACCTAAGAATTCACCGATCCCATGGGCATCTGCCAGCATATTCCCCATATTGGACAGACCATCCTCACGGTCAGCGGGATAATCCTGGAATGGAAGCTTTTTCTTAATGTTGATAATAGCATCAATACGGAAACCGCCCAATCCCTTCTCCATCCACCACCGGATATTTTTGTAAACCTCTTCCCTGACCTCCGGGTTCTCCCAGTTCAGATCCGGCTGTTTCTTATGGAATACATGAAGATACTGCTTGTCCGGGTGACCTGGCAAAGGCTCCCACACCGGGCCTCCGAAATAGCTTCTCCAGTTGCAGGGCAGCTTCTCCCCTTCCTTTCTGTCAGTAATATAAAAGAAATTTCCATATTTTCCATCTGGATCCTGGATCGCCTTCTGGAACCACTCATGCTCATCTGAGCAATGGTTTACTACCAGATCCATCAGAATATACATCTGGCGTTTCTTTGCCTCATGGATCAGATGCTCCATATCTTTCATAGTGCCAAATCTTGGATCAATGCTGTAATAATCCGAAATATCATATCCCTGGTCTGCAAGAGGTGATTTATAGATAGGGGAAAGCCATAAAATATCTACACCCAGATCCCTGAGATAATCCAGCTTTTCTATGATACCAGGTATATCCCCGATGCCATCTCCGTTAGAATCATAAAAGCTTTTGGGATAAATCTGATACGCTACTTTATCATGCCACCACTGTTTCTTCATAACCAAGTCCTCCTTATAAACACACTGAAAAGAGGATGTTGTATAAGCCTGTTTCCTGACAGCCGGCTCATACCACAGCCTCTTTATTATTTGTAACTGTTAGCAGCTCTGCAGCAGTTGTCTGCAGGGCAGTTATCTACCATATCTGATATTAACCTGAATATCTTAATGCGTCAATAGATTTTTTCCTAGCTATGTCAGTTTTAACAAGACTTTTTCGTCATATCGCTATATATTTTCAATTATTATATTATTATTTATAGATTTTTCACAATTATTGTGCTATAATACTTTCAAATCTATAAAATATTCTGTAATTTCCGGAAGGAGGAATGATTCATGAGCAAGCAGATCATTACAATCAATCGTATGTTTGGCAGCAATGGGCGGGTGATCGGCAAGGCAATTGCTGATGCGCTTGGATTAAAATTCTATGATAAGGAACTGATCGAGATTGCCAGCCGGGAAAAGGGCGTTCCTTTCGATGAGTTTGCTAAGGCAGACGAGAAAAAGGCAAGCCAGTGGCGCTATTCCGTAGAATACGATATCCAGATCGACAGAGAATATCATTTCACTCCTATCAATGATGTACTTTTTGATGCCCAGAAGGAGATCATCCTGAATCTGGCAGATAAAGAAGACTGCGTGATCGTTGGCCGCTGTGCCAATTATATCCTGAAGGACAAGGCACTCAGTCTCTTCATCTATGCTCCTTTTGAAGACCGTCTGAAGACTGTAATGGAGCGTACAGGCAGAGAGGAAAAAAGCGCCCGGAAAATGATCAAGAAGATCGACAAGGATCGCAGGGCTTATTATGAGTACTTTACAGATGAATATTGGATGGATCTGCTTCATTACGATCTGTGCATCAACAGCAGCCGTTTCACTACCCCGCAGATCATCTCCATGGTAAAACAAAGCCTTTCAGACAGATAAGCTTACAGCATAAGCCATAAGTGGCACATAGAACAGGGGCAGCTGCATTTTCATATACAGCTGCCCCTTTATTTCTATTTCTGGTGTTCCATCATATTCAAGAATGCCTCTGCATTCTTGTTGCGAGGTGCGCGTCATGCAATTGCATGACATACTTCTCCTGCGCACCTCTGCAATCCTGCCGGAGGCTATATCAGCTGGGGGATTGACTCCCACCACTGATACCAGCTTGTTTCTCACCACCTATAGAGGTGGGAGTCATCTCCCAGCTGATGTATTCTTTCAGGAACTCATAAATCTGCCCTTCTGTAGGCGGACACCCATCCAAATGGTGGGTAAACCCTCTGGTACAGTGGCCAATTCCCAGTTCTCCACTCTTTTCCCTGTATCCCTGACCAATACAGATCTTTGTTTTTAGTCGGTCAAACAATCCTTCTTCCCTAAGCCTGTCAAGGGCAGGGATCAGATATCCATAACAGGCACTACAGGATTCTACTTCTTCGACTGCATCTTTCAGTTCCACAACTTTTCTTGATCTGGGAATTTCCTTAGCTGCTTCCTTATCCAGCATTCGGATCTCTGCCTTTATAATGTCACTGCATCCCACGCCTAGCTTTCCGGCCATTTCCACATAAGGCACCTCCCAAACCTGATAATGCAGCATCTGGCACACATATGCATCTATCAGCACCGGATCCCTTCCGGCAAGAACCCGGTTCATAACCACTGGATGTCCTCCATCTTCAAAGTCAAGATCCCCACATATATTATCCACAACAATAAAATCCTGATGAATGGCAAGGCTTAAATGGGCAATGGGATCATGCAGACCCATTGCGTGAAATCTGCGTTTCTCAGAATTTGGGATCAGTCCTTTCATATTTTTCAAGGCACAGGTGATCTTTGTCTGGCAATGGCCTTTTAACACCGGCACATTGATCAGGAAATCAAGATCCAGTACCTTCTGACACACATTTAAAGTCATACCGCCACACTCTACAGCAACGCCCTTGTCTTTTTGCATATCCCAGAAAGGAACCTGATACTTTTGGGAAAGCGCCTCAAAACCACACACCTGATAAGCCTCCTGTGTACGGTCGCCCACCCATGAGCCTTCCAGCATAACGATCTTATGAAAATCATATTTCTGAAGATACTCAATGATTCCGGCAACTACCTCCGGATGGGTAGTACCACCCCAGGATGCTTCTACAGGAGATACAAGATTAGGCTTGATCCCGATCAGTTTCTCCCTGTCCCCAATCTGACCGGCAAGATCACTGTCCTCCAGAAGAAGCTTCGTCATTTCTTTATAATCTGTACCGCATCTGATAAAAATCTGATTTTTATTCATCTGCAATCCTCCTGAAATCTTCTGCTTTTGTATCATACCAGCCCAAGAATAATAATGATCAGGATCAGCACAGGAAGCACAAACTGAAGATATGGCTTCAGTATCCTGGGAAGCTTCAGCCCCTCTCCTGCATTACATTCCTTGTAATAGTTATCAAATCCCCATCCGAATCTGGTCACGCAGAACAAAAGATAGATCAGTGATCCAATGGGGAGAAGCAGATTGCTTACAAGGAAGTCTTCGCTGTCCAGTACATCCCTGCCGCCGATCAGATGCAGATCACTCCAGATATTATACCCCAATACACAGGGAATGCTGGCGATCAGCACGATCACTCCATTGATCAGTACGGCTTTCTTTCTGTCAACTTTGTACATATCCAGGCTAAAGGAAATAAGATTCTCAAAAACCGCCATAACCGTTGAAAAGCTTGCAAATGTCATAAACAGGAAGAATAAAGATCCCCAGATCCTTTCTCCTGCCATATTTACAAAAATATTGGGAAGAGTAACAAAGATCAGAGATGGTCCGGCATCCGGCTGTACGCCGAAAGAAAAACAAGCCGGAAAAATGATCAGTCCGGACATAAGTGCCACAAAAGTATCCAGTGCCCCGATCCGAACAGCTTCTCCGGTAAGCGTATACTGCCTGTCCATATAGCTTCCAAAAATCTCCATAGCTGCGATGCCAAGGCTTAAGGTAAAAAAGGCCTGGTTCATAGCTGCCGCGATCACATTCCAGATACCAACCTTAGCAACCTGTGCCGCATCCGGTATCAGATAGAATTTAATACCTTCTCCTGCTCCGGGAAGCAGCATGCAATGCACTGCCAGGATCACGATCAGAAGCAGAAGCGCAGACATCATATATTTACTGATCTTCTCCACGCCTTTCTGTAATCCCTGGCTGCATACCAGAAAGCCCAGTACAACCGTCACTGCCATCCATAGCCCCATCTCTTTTGGTGAAGACAGCAGGCTCTGAAATACATTTCCCACACTTTCTTTATCCATACCGGAAGTAAATTTACCTGTAGCGAATTTGAAGAAATAACTAAGCATCCACCCTGAAACTGTTGTGTAATACATCATCAGCACATAGCATCCGATCATACAGAACCATCCATGAATATGCCATTTACTGCCAGGCTTCTCCAGTGCCTTATAAGCCAGCACTGCACTTTTCCTGCTTGCGCGCCCTACTGCCAATTCCATGGTAAGCACCGGCACTCCCATCATCAGCAGGAAAACCAGGTAGAGAAGCACAAAAATGCCTCCTCCGTTCTGTCCTGCCACATAAGGAAAGCGCCACACATTACCAATACCTATGGCGCATCCTGCACTTACAAGTAAAAAACCCAGTCGTGATTGAAAATTTTCTCGCTTCATAAAAACTTTTTCTCCTATCGTTCATGTCCAGTCAATTTTAACACACCAGTCATAACAGGGCAACCATAGTTTCATTTAGCGGAAATTTGTATGCATCACCATTTCATTTAGCGAAAATTTGTCCAAGACGCAGAAAAAGCACCGCCCGGCAGGCGATGCTCTTCCTGTTTTATGGAAGTATCTGATTATATCTTACTTGCAATACCATATCTTACTTACGATATGCTTTTGTGTAAGTATTTGTGGTATTTACATAGGATTTTATTCCTGCTCCAAGAAGCTTCAGAGCCTTAACCGGAACGTATCCTGTCACACCATTTGTAAATACTACCTGATAATAGCCATTGATCTTCGCACTGTTAAGAACCACTTTGGCCTTGCACTGGATCACACCGATCCTCTTGCCCTTGCCTGTAGCGTCTGCATAAACGCCGGTTCTCTTTGTTGTTCTGGCAACACGGTATACTGTTATCTGTGGTGTACTGCTGAACTTCTTGGTTGCAGTGCCGGTTCCAAGGTATGTTGTCTTTGTTGCAACACCATACTTAAATCCTGCATCCGGTCTTACGCAACTCTTCAGTACATATCCGCTGCCAACACTACCTGTACCATAACGTACTCTGTAGTAATTGCCTGTCTCACCTGTGATCAGTACTCTTGTAGCTACAGGAGCAACTGTGTTAGCACCTGTACCAACGCCTGTATAGATCCATGTAGTAGTGGAAATCTGACCATTAGACTTCACAGCTGTACGTTTTGTCAGTGCACCGCTGGTAATTTTTACATAAGCTGCACGAACATATCCATATCCGCCGTTAAACTTGATCTTATACCACTCATCTACAGTATCCACGATAGTAACAGCTGTACCTCTGCCAAGCTGTCCGATCTGAATACCCTGAAGGCTGGCAGAATTTCTTACAAACAGGGCGCTTGCAGTTGTTACACCATATTTTACAGTGTATACTTTCTTGCCAGGTTTTACACGCAGATAGCATTTTGCAACATGTCCGTTTGCTGTAATAGCTGTGATCATGGTTGTACCGGCTTTCAGACAGGTAACAACACCAAATTCGTCAACAGTAGCAACCTGAGGTCTGGAACTGGACCAGAAGATGGTACTTCCAACTCCGTTAGCCGGAATTGCGGTAGCCGTCATCTTGAACATGTTTCCAACCTTCTTGGTCAGCTTCTTAGCACAGATGGTAACGCCTGTTACCTTCTGTCTTACATTTACCTTAACCTTATCTGTGATAACACCATGGTGAGTATCATTTGCTGTAATAGTGATCCAGCAGCTTCCTGCACCCTTCATCACGATCTTGTTGGTATAGGTATCATAGTAAGCAACGTCTGCATTATTGGTAGACCATGTCACACCAGTCTCTGTTGTATAGTCCGGAGTGAATGTGTAACCAATGTCATGCTTTTCTCCTGCAAATCCGGAGATCACTTCCTCACTAAGCTTAACGCCGGTAGGTGCTGCAATAACCTTTACAAGCATCTGTGCTCTCAGCTTATTGTAGGAGTATGCAGAAATCCATGTAGTTCCAAGCTTGTTTGCATGGATCTTACCGTAGCTGTCAACAGATACGATAGAAGAATCATCGGATGTCCATGTAATGCTTGTATCAGATGGTGTAGTAGCACCGTCATTGAAGATCGGTGACAGGTAATCATCCTCATCAAGATAGATGGTCATTGCATCTTTCTCGAATTTCAGGGAATTAACATCTGTCTTGATGTACAGCAGTGCTTTCGCTTTTTCTGTAGTACCATCTGCAAATGTCATGGTTGCTGTAATATTTGCAAGACCGGCTTTTGCTGTCTTGGATACCATGGCAACGCCTGTGGAATCGATCACAACATCTGAATTGTCACTGCTCCAGGTAAGCTCACCTGCGTATGCTTCTTCCGGTGTAAGTGTAGTTGTGTACTGCACATTCTCGCCTGGATATACTTCACTTCTTGTAGGTGTGATATCCAGCTGGATGTCATCCTCAGCACCTACAATGATCTTGATCATGCCTACTGCCGGTGTGCCATTACCATCTGTGCCATAGGTGCCATTCATGCATTTCGCATAAATATAAGTGGTACCCTTGCCAACGGTAGTAACCTTACCATTCTGGTCAACAGTTGCAATAGCTTCATTCTCAGAACTCCATGTGAGAGACTTATCATAAGTTTCTGCAGGTGTGATTACTGCTTTCAGCTGGATGGTCTCGCCACGTTTCTTAGCAACAATATCATCATTTGTATCTGTATCTACCCGTCTCACTTCTACAGATTTAACAGGTGTCTTCACAAATACCTTCGCTCTTGCAGATGCGGTCTGGTTATTGCCATCTGCATCCGTCCAGGTAATGGTAGCTGTGATATAGGTTGTGCCGCCCTTCTTAGCTACGATTCTGCCGTCTGTACTTACAGTAGCGATAGTATCATCATCAGATGTATACTCCACCTTTGTATATTTTGCATTGGCAGGATTTGGTGTAGCCTTGATAAATGCGATCTCATTTACCCAAAGCTCATAATTCTCCTGAGATAAGGTTACGCCCTCAACCTTTGCGTCTACGATCACAAGGATCTTTGCACGCAGGCCATTGCTTGCCTTTGCATATACATAAGTACGGCCAACGCCTGTTGCAGTAACAACACCTGTATCATCTACTGTTGCAACAGAAGCGTTTCCTGTGCTCCAGGTAAGACTGGTATCATAAGGTGTTGACAGACCGTCATTCCACTGGATCAGGGATAACAGATCGTCTGTATCACCAACGAACAGATTTCTCTTGTCCTCAGTAAATGCAACTTTTGTTACTTCCTGCTGTGCGGTCACAACCAGCTGTGCGGTTGCTGTCTCACTGTTTACCTCAGCAGTTGCTGTGATCACAAATCTGCCTGCTGCAAGAGGAACAAAGCTGATCTTCTTACCATTTACAGAAAGTGTATAATCTGTGCCTGCTGCTGCCAGATTACCATCCAGTTTTACTTCATAATCTACTGCTGCATCTTCCGGATCTACAGCAACATTTGCCTGAACAACTTCACCTGTAGGTACGGATACGGAATCTTTATCAAAGCTGATAGCCGGAGATGCATAAACTGTTACCTTAAATGCAAGCTCTGAACCATTTGGAGCTTTTGCGATCACATAGGTAATGCCAGGTGCTACTGCTGTCACACTGTCACCAGTGATCTTTGCAATAGACTCATCTGCACAACTCCATGTAACCTTGCCTGCAGTTGCTTCAACAGTCGGAAGCTTCTTGGACATCTTATCAGCAACGCCAACCTGAAGTGTTGCTTCCCAGTCTGCTTCATATCCCGGTTTGAATCCGCCTGCAGATACAGCTACGATAAATACTACCTTGGATCCATCCGGTGCTGTAACTGTTACAGTAGTATTGCCCACTGCCTGTGCACGAACAACGCCGTGGGAAACGGTAGCAATGGTCTTGTCTGCAGATACCCAGTTAAAGGTTGCAGGATCTGCGCCCATAACTGTATCTACTACTAATTTTGCAAGATCCTTATGACTTTCATCATCAGATCCGTCAAGAATCAGATTTACAATGTTGCTCTCGCCTGCCTTCAACTGCACGCTGGAGATATCTTCTGCATCTACAGTGATTGTAAATACAGCCATACTTCCATCCGGTGCTGTTGCTGTTACAACTGCCACACCTGCAGATTTAGCAACTGCAACACCGCTGTATACCTTTACAACAGACTCATCAGAGCAGGTCCATGTAAGCTGGCTTAACAGAGAATTTGTACCAACAGCCGGAGCACTGCCGCCGCCCAAGCCTGGTGTTGTAAGACCTCCAATCAGATCAACTGTCAGTTCTTTTGTCAGGTCATGAGTCTCATCCTGACCCATCTTAAGGGAAATCTCATCCTGCCCAGTAAGCTTAACTGTCACAACAGGCTCAGCCAGAACCTTAACAGAAACACCAACGCTGCTTCCATCCGGTGCTGTAGCAACAGCTACGGTATGGCCAGCCTTCAGTCCTTCTACTTTGTTGCCTGCGATTCTTGCTATATCTGTGTCAAGAACCTTCCATGTAACAACACCGCCGTCAGACTTGATCTCCGGAAGAGCTGCTGTCTCTTTATCTGTAACATTCAGCTGAAGAACAATCTGTTTCAGATTATCCGGTGTTAGTGTTGTCTGATCAAAGCTGCCAGCTGAAACACTTACGATAAAGGATACGCTTGATCCATCCGGTGCTGTAACTGTTACCATTGCAAGCCCTGGATTCAAAGGGCACTGAAAAACTTCCATTTTTTCTTAAGTGGAAGTTTTTCTTTTATATTTTTTCAATTTTTTTTTAGAAAAAGCACAAAAAA
>NZ_JAOQJL010000036.1:0-42803 GCF_025566965.1 Blautia ammoniilytica
TGTGCAGACCTAAGTTACAGGCGTATCCGCCGATATTCAGTCTGACGCCTAAAGCGTCTGGAAGCACGTGACTTTAGCCATGTGAGGTTCACTGAAGATACATCGTCCAGCAAAAAGGCATCTGCAAACTTAGATATCCGGATTATTAAGATACAATTGATTCTAAACAGTAGCGACTGTTACAGAAGCTTCACATGATAGTAATTATTTAGTTGACATTTTGCCTGTTCTGGCATATGATAATAACAGCTAAGGAAAGTTGTGAGATTCCATGTAGCAAAACGAAAGCCCCCAGAGCTGCAACTCTGAGGGCTTTCTTGCTCGTTACGGTGAGCTAATCCGTTTAGGCTGTTGCTGTCTATTGCTCTCCGTCCAGCCATTTGCATATGTAGTAGCTAACTACGTCTGCTAAAACGGAAACAAGAAAAGTTGTGAGAAGTTCATCCATGGGCATTTCCCTCCTTTCTGCTGGAGGTACGACAGCTCTTATAGTATAACATAAAATAGAGTAAATTGGAACAAATTTGAAATAATATAAACTTTATGTGGACGTATCTTTTCGACACGTGGTCGTTCGATACTCCTCTGGATAAAAATACCAAAATAATATGTAAAAAACACATAAACAACTTGCTTTTTCCACAAAAATACAGTATAATAAAAAGCGTAAACGATAACGCTTTTTATATTTTGGGGTGAAAAAGGAGAAGGATCATGAAAACAGTAAAAGACAAACAGGTTTTGGTTGCAGCAGATTTTGCAGGATTTGAGTTAAAAGAGGCAGTTGTTGCTCACCTTAAGAAAAAAGGATGGACAGTTACCGACATCGGTGTTCGCTCTGCAGATGAAGAGAATCCGGAGATGTTCCACAGAATCGGATTAAAGGTTGGAGCAAAGATTGCTGAGGGAGAATTTGAGAGAGCTATGATCTTCTGCGGAACAGGTATGGGTATCCATATCGCAGCAAGCAAATGCCCGCATGTACACGCAGCAGTTGTAGAAAGTGTTCCTGCAGCACTTAGATGTATCACAGGTAATAACTGTAATGTTATTGCTATGGGTGGCCATTATGTTGCTCATCAGATGGGTATTGAGATTGCAGATGCATTCCTGGAGCACAATCTGGGTGATGGCTATGAAGACTGGCCGAATTTCTATGAGTTCCATAAACTTGCATATGATGAGCTGGAAGCTTTTGACTATGAAGAGTTCAAGAAAAACGGTTTTGAATTAAAGCACCTTGGAGAGGTTATCCTTCCAGACAGACCTGAGAAATAAGTAGCAAGAATACTGAGGCATTCTTGATTACCTTACCTGTCAGGAACAGGAATACACGTTTAAAAAATACTTTTTTGGTTGACATTTTGTCGGTTCTGGCATATGATAATAACAGCTAAGAAAAGTTATGAGATTCCATGATAAACGAAAGCCCCCAGAGCTGCAGCTCTGAGGGCTTCTTGCAAATTGGGAGGGCATGTTATGAAGAATTATTCAGAAGATAACCGGCTGTATCATATTCAGGTAGCACCTGGGGAAGTGGGGAAATATGTGATCCTGCCAGGAGATCCGGGCAGATGCGAAAAGATCGCACAGTATTTTCAGAATCCTGTACGGATTGCTGACAACAGAGAATTTGTAACATACACAGGAATGCTGGAAGGAGAAAAAGTCAGTGTAACATCCACTGGGATCGGTGGTCCATCTACAGCCATTGCTGTGGAAGAACTGTACCGATGTGGGGCAGATACCTTTGTGCGGATTGGTACTTGCGGAGGTATGCAACCGGAAATCAAAAGCGGTGATATTGTGATCGCTACAGGTTCTGTGCGTATGGAGGGGACAAGCAGGGAATATGCACCTATTGAATATCCGGCCGTACCAGATCTGGGAGTGACCAATGCACTGGCAGAGGCAGCCGGGAAGGCTGGATATGTTTATCATACAGGTGTTGTGCAAAGCAAAGATTCCTTTTATGGACAACATGAGCCGGAAGTGAAACCGGTAAGCTATCAGCTTCTGAACAAATGGGAAGCCTGGAAACGATTGGGGTGCCTTGCCTCGGAAATGGAATCAGCAGCACTTTTTATTGTAGGAAGCTGCCTGCGGGTAAGGACCGGGGCCTGTTTTCTGGTGATCGCTAACCAGGAAAGAGAACGTCTAGGTCTGGAGAATCCGGTTGTGCATGATACGGATATGGCTGTGCGAACTGCTGTGGAGGGAATCCGTAACCTGATCCTGAAAGATAAGAATAGTAGATAATAACAATCGTAACGGTGAGGATACGGAACAGTTACAATGAAATTAAAATCATAGAAACGAAACAGGGGCCATGCAGCTGCATATAAAACAGCTGTATGGCCCCTGCTGCATAAACAGAATATTCAAGTCGAATCATCCTGCGTATTGGGTTTCCGTGAACTGCTGATACTCTGCAGTTTCCGGATAAGAGGTTGCCGGAAGGATCCACCCGGTCATTCCCTTAGAAGAAATCTGAATATACATTTTGCCTTTGATCAGTGCACATTTATTGATGCGTACCCGGTCTCCTTTAAGAATATTGAATTTCAGGGAGGCATTTGCATAGGCGGTAGTATATACCGGGATATCACGGTTTGCAGTCAGATATCTGGATCGGCCGTTTAAGGTATAGATACTGGTGTATGAACCATATTTGCTGGCTGGCACAAGAGTACCTCTGGAATACTTGTAGACAAACCGAATAGAATTAAGACCCAGTGAGTAAGAATTAAGTTCCTGGGAAACATACAAACGATTGCCTGAAACTCCGGTAACATAGCCCATCTGATGATAGCCATAGGTCTCCAGGGTTTCCTGGAAATCAATGATCTCATTCAGCCTGCGTCCTTTGTACTGGAAGATCCCGCATACCGGTCCGTCTCCGTTCTCAAACGCTACATACAGATAAAGGAAAGGCTTTCCGTTACTTAATGTATAAAGCTGGGCACATACATCCTCTTTGTAGAAATTGCGGATTGAGTTTAATGTGTAAGCCTTTTTGCCATTCACATAAATGGAAAAATCTGAGATGCTTCCGTCGCTGTCGGTGGTAGGTGTTGTCTTGATCTGGATCTTGTCACGTTTGCCATTCCCTGTAATATCGTACCGTCGATAAATCCTGCCTGGCTGCAGCGCTACTTTGGTCGGGTTGGACTTGGCCTGGACAGGGCTTGCAAACAGTACACAAAGACCAAGTGTGAATAATAATGCAGCCGTTGAAAAAATATGTTTTACCTTTTTCATAGTGAACCTCCGCTTCTGGTAAAAGAAGAATAAATATGTAGTTTCGGCTACATTATAGAATCACAGGAGCAGATGCTGTAATCTGCAGTTTACAGGATGGTACCAGGCGCATATGCAAAAGGCCATTCCCATACCCTTGTGCAAGCACAGGTGGGAGAATGACCTTTTGACCCTGACATCATCTTCATATTAACTAACGAAAATAAACTTATTATCTTAATTAACGAAAATAAACTTATTATCCCCTTCCAGATAATAGTCAATGTTTTCACGGACAACGATCTGCGGAGGCAGGAAATTAAGCTCCTGGGAAGGAAGCGTGCCGAACAGAACGTATTCCACCAGATAAACGATGGAATAATAAATCTGGGCTGCAGGATTCTGATATACCACAAACGTGCAGGCATCCTTTTCCATCAGCTGCTTCATATCCTGGCTGGTGTCATAACCTACAGCAATTGGCCGGGACTCCTTTGGAAGCTGACTTAAGTATTTGCCGGCACCGATCACGCCCGGGGAGCTGACTGTATAAATCCCGGCAATATCCTGGTGCTTTGCCAGAGCTTTTTGTACCAGATCAATAGCAAGATCATCACGGTCTTTGTATTCACCGCCGGGGATCACCTGAATGTTAGGATAATCTCTGGCCGCTTCCAGGAAACCTTTGATCCGTTCTTCATGGGAAAGCACAGAATGAAAGCCTGGCATGGCCAGGATCTTTCCTTTGCCCTGAAGCATTTTGGCCATCAGATTAAAGGATACACGTCCGGCCATAAATGGATCCATTCCCACATGAAACAGGCGCTTGGTGCCTGGTATATCAGAGTTAAAGGTGACTACTGGTATCCCCATGTCTGAGATCCGGTTGATGTAAGGGGCAAGCTCCTGCCCACTGGCATTCAATGAGAAACCATCAATATTGGAAAAGTCAATATCTTTGATCACTTCGATCTGCGATTGGGGATCCAGGGCATTGCACCTGTATGTAATGATCTCGATCTTGTAATGGGTAAAATGTTCAATGGCTTTTTTGAGTCCTGCAGTAAATTCATCTACAAAGTATGCCGGATATTTGGCGTAGATCACTGCAATGCGAAGGCATTTGCTGCGGCTTAAAGCACTGGCGATCTTGTTGGGCTGATAACCCATTTCATCAGCGATTTTTATTATTTTTTCTTTAGTAGAAGGGCTGATGCGTCCACGGTTATTCAGGGCACGATCCACAGTGCCTACAGATGTGCCGGCACGCTCTGCTATTTGTTTTAGTGTAATTTGCGACATACGATTGGTCCTTTGTTATGTTTAACAATTGGCATCAGTGCTCTCCATACTGGAGGAATTCCAGCTCAAAGCCATTAGGGTCTTTGGTAAGGCCGCCTGTAAAATCAAGATTTTTAACGTAAGAAACAGGTACATGGAATACAAAGCCGGCATCAGTAAGCTTTTTCTCCAGAGCACGGATGTCTTCTACCTCAAAGGCAAGATGACGGGCACATCCCTTATTGGTAGCTTCTACATCTAATTGGGGAACGTCATAATAATACTGGATCAGTTCCAGCTTGCCACCTGACGGGAGGGCAAAATAACGAAGGAAATGATCCCCCATATCTACAGAAGGAAGAGCCTGAAGCCCAAGGATCTCTCCGTAAAAATGAAGCGTTGCTTCTACGTCTTTAATATTGATGGTAACATGGTCCATTGCTTTAATCATTTCTGAATCCTCCTCATAATAAAAAGTCATAGTATCGTTTGAATTTCCGATGTCTTTTAAAAGACTATTTTTTGAAATTATACCATATACGTAAAGCATATCCAAGGTTTTCCAGGGAAATACATGGCAAAACACCTGGCGGAATATTACCTGTGAATAGTAGCTGGCGGGATACTGACCTGCGAACAGTAACAAACAAGGTATTTTTCAAAAAGAATGTGGAAAATACACAAATCAAAACAGTAATTTTGCAAATACGTCAAATTGTAAAAAATAAAAATATTTGCTGTTTTGAATAAAATAATCATACCACATGACCAAAATAATTACAATATCCAAAAAATCCAATTGACATCATGTATAATATGTGGTATATTCAAAATGCGTAAACGAAAACGCATAACAAAACAAACAAAAACCATGAAAATAGCCGTTTGAAATGGTCAAAAACCAACTTTGTGTAAAAAGGTCATAAAATACAAAATAAAATGTGGTAAAACCACAAAAAGATATTGCTTTTTCCAAATAAGCGTGTTATAGTGAGGACAACCCACAAATAAGACAACAACAAAAGGAAAAAGAGAGGTAGATTTATGATCTGTACGTTGACCATTAATCCGGCAGTAGACAAATTGCTTTTTATACCGGAATTACATAGAGATAACACCAACAGGATCCAGCGCATAGAGGAAGTGCTTGGTGGTAAGGGAACTCACGTGTCTGTGAATTTAAGTATCTTAGGATGCAGTAACCGAGCATACGGTATCGGATATGGACAGACAGGAAAAAGGATTGAGCAAATACTTTCCGACGGCGGTGTAGATGTAGCGTTTTTACACTTTGATGAGGGTGAATCCCGTACCAATTACGCACTGATCGAAGACAATCATATTTGTACTTTGATCACTGAGAAAGGGAAGACGGTTCCTGAAAAGATATGCAGACAGCTGATCGATCATATGATGGATACCATGGATGATGGTGATGTACTGGTGTTATCAGGAGATGCTTCCAATACAGAGATTCCTTTCATCTACAATGAAGTAGTAGATGAACTGATAAGAAGAGGCAAGCATATTCGGGTATTTCTTGATACAAGCTCGGAGAATCTGATCCGGGGACTTGAGAGAAAACCATTTCTTGTAAAGCCAAACGAGGATGAGCTTTCACAGATCATGGGCAAGCCTGTATCTACTGACGGAGAAGTACTGGAAGGTATTCAGCTGATTTCAGAAAAAGGAATTCCCTGTGTGGCAGTTTCAAGAGGCGGTAAAGGCTCCATTGTGAAATATCAGGGAGAGATCTACAAGGTGCATCCTTTGAAGGTTGATGTGATCAACACCATCGGATGCGGGGATGCATTTTTAAGCGGCCTTGTATACGGCTTTGAAAAAGGAATGGAGTTTCCGGAGATCTTAAAGCTGGCAACAGCGATCTCAGCTGCAACTGCAGAGTCAGACCTGACAGTGGGATATGATCTGAACCGTGCCATGGAATTAAAAGACCAGGTACAGCTTGAAAAAATGGAATAAAGAGAACGGGGGGCAACGGCCGGGGATAAGGGCGTAGCAAAAGTTCTTTTTATAAATAACAATGCGACAACGCAACAAGAAAAGGAGAAGGTGGATTTATGAAGAAAAGAGTATTTAGTGCATTAATGGCAGCAGCATTAACAGCAAGCATGGTATTTGGAACTGTTGCAGCATCTGCTGAGGAGAAGAGCAACGAGGATATCACAATTGGTATTTCCATGTGCGCAATCGAGTCCCAGATGTGGGCAGAGTATCAGTCAACAATGCATGCAACCTGCGATGAGATGGGTGTTAAATACACAGAAGTTATTGCTGAGAATGATACACAGAAACAGAATCAGCAGATCGAGAATCTGATCTCCGGTGGAGCAGACGCTATCGTAATCGCTCCTGCAGATGGCGAGGCAGTTGTGGCCGCTATTAAGAAGTGTAATGAAGCAGGCGTTCCGGTTGTTATGGCAAACAGAGCTGCTGGTGAAGGCGCAGAGGTTGTTGGTACAGTTACATCTGATAACGAGGCAATGGTTCAGAGAGAGCTTGAGTACATCTTGGAAAAAGCAAAAAAAGATGGAACAAAATATAAAGTGATCAAACTGGTAGGAAGTCTTACAGATGCAAATGCAATCGCTCGTGATAATGGTTTCAATGCAGTTGCAGATGAGAACCCGGACGTATTTGATGTTGTTTCTGAAGTTGCTACAGAGTGGAAAGGTGAGCTTGCTCTTGCCGGTATCTTAAGTGCATTTGAGGAAAACCCGGATATTAACATGATTTTCAGCCCGTCAGACGCACTGCTTCCATCTATCATTTCCGGACTGCAGCAGCTTGACAAATATAAAAAGGTCGGCGAAGAAGGCCATGTAACTCTGGTTACATTCGACGGTGCTAAAGATGCTGTTGATGCGATCAAAGAAGGTTATGTAGATGTTGTTTCCGTACAGGATGCTACAAACCAGGCTAAACTTTGCATCGAGGCAGCAGTAGCAGCAGTTAAGGGCGAAGAAGTTGATTCCATGACAGACCCAGGATTTGAAGTAACAGCTGATAACGTAGACGAGCTTGGATTCGAGGGATATTGATTCTTTTATTAAGAGGATATGCCTTGCCTGATGGCAGAGAGGCATAAGTGACGAATTTGGGCAGATATAATATCTGCCCAATATTCATCTTAGATCAAGGTGAAGATGGATAACATTCGCTTACGGCTTCCCGGCCGTGGCTGAAAAGAAACGGTCTGATCTACGGCCGAAAAGCCGTGGGCGGATGTATGAGGATTAGGTTTACAAAACCTGAGAAAACGGATAGAGAGGTTGGAATATGAAACAGTTAAAAAAGGTTTTTAGTTCAGTGGATGCGATCATCTGGTTCATTTTGGCCTTCCTGATCGTGGCAATGATTGCAGTTCCCAATTTTGCCACCATGAACAATTTCAAGAATATTCTCAGCCAGTCATGTGTTTTGCTTACTGTAGCATGCGGCGTACACTTTGCAGTGCTTAATGGAGGCGTGGACTTCTCCAGTACTTCTATCATCGCACTGAGCAGTGTGGTCGGTGCCTCCATCATGAGCGAGACAAGCGGATATCTGGCTGGCAAATGGTATGCGATCCCTGTAGCACTTCTTGCAATGCTGGCTCTTGGAGCTGTATTTGGAATCGTCAATGGTATAGCAGTTACCGTATTTAAAATGCCTTCTTTTATTGCAACCATGGCTACACAGCTGATCGGTACAGGTATTGCGGTTATCTATTCAAGCGGAAAGACAATAGGCGGTCTCCCGGATTCCTTTGCTGATTTTGGCGGCGGTACACTTTTCGGGATTATTCCTAACGTATTGCTCCTGGCACTGGCAGTAATGCTGATCAGCCATATTATCTGCAGCCGTACTCTTTATGGACGCAGATTATACTCTGTAGGAACTAATCCGAAGGCAGCCCTGATCTCCGGTATCCCGGTAAAGAAAACCATTTTCTGGATCTTTATCCTTAGCGGTCTTTGCTCCGCAGTAGCCGGAATCATTATGATGGGCCAGATGCAGTCTGGTGCATCCAGTTATGGAGCCACACTTTTCAATGACATTATGGGAAGTATCATCGTAGGTGGTACAAGCCCGGCAGGTGGTTCAGGAAAGATTCCGAACACAGTACTTGGTGCCGTATTGATTATTCTGATCAATATTGCTCTGAATCTTTTAAATACACCTTATTTTATTATTACAATGATCAAAGGTCTGATCATTCTGTTTGCTGCAGCAATCGAAGTATTCAGAAAGAGAAAAGAGAGAGCATAAATTACAGGATCCCACAATCCAAAATCTGAAAGAGAAAAGAGAGTATGGATTACAGGATCCGGTAATGCAAGATCAGAGAGAGGAAGTGAAGAAGTTGACTGAAAAACGGGATATTATTTTACAGATGGAACATGTTACCAAGTCTTTTGCTTCGGTTCAGGTTCTGAAGGATATTACGATCGCATTGAAAAAAGGTGAGATCCTGGGTCTGGTAGGTGAAAATGGTGCCGGAAAATCAACTCTTATGAATGTGCTTGGAGGTATTCATCAAAGAGACGGTGGAAAGATCTATCTGGAAGGAAAAGAATTTGAGCCTACAAATCCAAAGGTGTCAAAGGCAGCAGGTATTGCATTTGTGCATCAGGAGCTGAACCTTTTTACCAACCTGACCGTATATGAGAATCTTTTCATCACAGAGATGAAAAGGACAAAAGCAAAAACCATTGATAAGAAAACAATGAAAAAGATCGCCAATGAGCAGCTGAAGGAGCTGGGCATTGAAGGCTTTGATGCAAATACGATCGTAGGAACCCTTCCCATGGGACAGCGGCAGCTGATCGAGATCATTAAGGCCATTATGCAGGACGCAAAGATCATTGTACTGGACGAGCCTACCACATCTCTCTCAAATAAAGAGAAAGAAAAGCTGTTCGGAATCATGCACCTACTTCAGGAAAAAGGAAAATCCATGATCTTTATTTCCCATATCCTGGAGGATGTATTTGAACACTGCGAAGAGATTGCGGTGTTACGTGATGGGGAGATCATTTCCCAGAAGAAAGCTTCCGAGACAACCAATGCAGAGGTTATCAAGCAGATGGTTGGCCGTGAGCTGAATAATATTTATCCTACCGTGGAAAAAGAAATTGGTGAAGTGGCCTTTGTGGCAAAGGACATCTGCCAGGAGGGCAGATTTGAAAATCTTGGCCTTGAGATCCGTGAAGGAGAGATCCTGGGACTGTTCGGACTGATGGGAGCAGGCCGTACCGAGTTTCTTCGCTGTCTGTTTGGTGTGGATCCTATTTCTGAGGGTCATATTTCATACAAAGGACAGGAGATCGCTCCAATCACCCCCATCAACTGTATTAAGAATGGCATGGCATTTATCACAGAGAACCGTCGTGAGGAAGGTTTGATGATGCCGAAGACCATCAAGGAAAATGTGGTTATGGCCAGCCTGGATGATATTTGTGACAAGTCATTTATCAATCGTCAAAAAGAGTCAGAGCATACAGATAAGATCGTTAAGGAACTGCGGGTCAAAACCTTTGATCCATCCAAACAGGCTGTGATCAATCTTTCCGGTGGAAATCAGCAGAAGGTTGTATTTGGTAAATGGGTACTTAAGGAGCCTAAGATCTTCTTCCTGGATGAGCCTACAAGAGGTGTGGATGTAGGAGCAAAATACGAGATCTACAGCATTATCAATGATCTTGCAAAGAACAAATCTTCTATCCTGATCGTGTCTTCTGAAATGGAAGAACTGATGGGTATGTGTGACAGAATCCTGGTAATGAGCCATAACAAGATCACCGGTGAGCTTGAAAAAGGGGAGTACAGCCAGGAAGGTATTATGAAAGCAGCAATAGCAACAGGAGGTGGAAAGTAATGGAAACATCCCAGGCAAGAAAAGATGCGATTTTTAGAAAAAAACTGGTGGATACCTTCTGTAATTACGGAATTTATATCATATTCCTGATTATGATCATTTATTTCTCCGTACAGTCCACAGGTTTCCTTTCCCTGAGCAATGCGATCACAGTACTTCAGCTTTCCTCTACACTGGGAATCTCTGTAGTAGGTATGTTCTTTGTATTGATCACCGGAGGTATTGATATTTCTGTAGCATCCAATATGTACTTTTCGGCAGTTGTGGGAACCACGCTTCTGAACAATCTTGGATGCCCGCTGATCCTTTGCTTTGTAGGATCCTGCTTAAGCGGTCTGTTAATCGGATGCATCAATGGTTTCTGCGTATCCAGACTGAAGATCGTACCGTTTATCACGACCCTTGCAACCTACAGTGTGGCAAAAGGACTTGGACTTATGTTTACCAATCAGCAGATGCTTTTCCTGGATGCAAAGGTAAGAGTTTTCTCTTCTACCAGGATCTTTGGTATCCCGCTGATGGTTTACATCTTCCTTGCAGTTGTTATCCTTGGACATTTTGTCCTTACAAAAACCCAGTATGGCCGTCAGCTGTTTGCCTGTGGCAACAATCTGACCGGTGCAAATAAAATGGGTATCAACGGACCAAGAGTTGTATTTATCGCTTATGCAATATGTGGTGCACTTGCAGGACTTGCAGGTATGGTGAATGCGGCAAGACTTAGTGTTATTAATCCTAACTTTGCACAGAATGATGAGTTTACTGTTATTTCCTCAGCAGTTATCGGCGGGGCCAGCCTTTTCGGCGGTAAAGGAAAGGTGATCCCGGGAGCGATCATTGGTATCGTTATGGTACAGGTCATCAGCAACGGACTTACCATTATTGGAGCTTCTGCATATATCCAGAATATTTTCAAAGGACTGATCATTTTCGTAGCAGTAATGGTAGACAGTATCAAGAATAATGGAGATATTCATTAATCAAAAGTAAAAATGTCAGGAATTTCCTGAAAAACGATAGTTCCGGTATGGATTTCGTGATATAATCATACCATTCTTAGTACTATATCAAATTGATACCGGAGGTAATCTGTAATGAATGACAACAGAAAAAAGAATAAAGAAAGACAGGCACACATTGCCCGGCTTCTGGAAAAAAATGAACGCATTAATGTGAATCAATTGTTTGAGATACTCCAGGTATCAAAGGAAACCATCCGCCGTGACCTGAAAGAGATGGAAGAAGCAGGGATCATCCAGCGAGTACATGGAGGAGCAGTTTTATCAGAGGCATCCAAAGGAGTGAAGGAGTATCCCCTTCTTACCAGGGAGATCCGGAATTACTCTGAAAAGATCCGGCTTTGCCAGAAGGCAGCAGAGTATATTGAAGATGGGGACACCATCTTTATCGACAACAGCTCCACTACTTTGAATCTGGTATCTTACATACCGCAGGATTATCGGGTGACGATCATTACTAATTCCATCCGGCTTCTGGTGGAAGCGTCCATTGCGGACCATCCCAGCCTGACGTTTATCTGTCTGGGAGGTTTGCTGAAGTCCAAGAATTACTCTCTTACAGGAGTGATGGCTGTGGAACAGATCCACAATTTCCGTCCTAATAAAGCATTCGTTTCCTGTCATGGAATCAGTATGACAGACGGGATCACAGACGGAAGTATTTATGAGGTGGATGCAAAGCGTGAAATGCTGAAGCAGGCAAAGAAAACATTTTTGCTTGCAGATTCCAGCAAGATCGGCAAAACAGGTGTGGTAGTTCTTTCTCAGTTTGATTTCATTGATTGTCTGATTACGGACGAGACGGTTTCCGAAGAATACAGGCACTTCATTGAATCTCAGGGAACTGAGATCGTAACACTTCAATAAAAATGAAATGGCGGCCATCTGCGGATGGCTGCCGGTAAAGTATCTCACAGGAAACGTCTCCGGCCATAAGACTGGAGGAGTTTACATGAAATATATCGCATTCGATTTAGGAGCGAGCAGCGGAAAAATGATGCTGGGAAGCTTTGATGGAAACAGGCTAGACACAGAAGTGATCCACAGGTTCCCCAACTGTCAGATTTCTGCAAATGGAAGTTTATACTGGAATTTTCTTGGAATATATCAAAATCTAATAGAAGGTCTTAAGACGGGCTTCCGGAAAGCAGACGGCCAGATCGCAGGACTGGGAATGGATTCCTACTGTAATGATTTTGGCCTTATTGGAAAAAGCGGAGACATTATCACGCAGATGCACTGCTATAGGGACGCACGTACAAAGAGAAACAGGGATAAAATCTACGACCTGATTTCTGAAAAAGAACTTCATCAGCTTACAGGTAACCAGAACGCACTGTTTAACACTGCCATTCAGCTGGCAGCTATGATACAGCAAGGAGATGGTTATCTTCTGGAAGGGTGCGAAACTCTTCTTCATTTGCCTGATCTTCTGGCATATATGCTCACAGGTGAAAGAAAATCAGAATATACGATTGCTTCTGTAACACAGATGTTTGATTACCGGACGAATTTGTGGCACAAGGAAGTACTGAAAAGGTTCATGATCCCGGAAAGGATCCTTGCGCCGATTGTAGAGCCGGGATCTGTGGTCGGACATGCAACACGGGAGATGCAAAGCCTGCTTGGGACAGGCGGCTTTGATGTGATCGCAGTAGGAGAACATGATACTGCTTCTGCAGTGGCAGCTCTGCCTGCACTGTCTGGAAATCCTGCTTATATCAGCAGTGGTACCTGGTCACTGATGGGAGTGGAAACCTGCGATTTCTTTACAAATGAAACTACTTTTAAATATAACATTGCATTTGAAGGCGGTGTGGAACATAGGTACCGTATGTTGAAAAATGTAATGGGGCTTTGGATCATCCAGGAGTGCCGCAGGGAATATCAGACCATGGGTCAGGAGTATTCCTTTGGGGAGCTGGCTGCTCTGGCAGCAAAGGAAGCACCATTTAAAGCTCTCATCGATCCGGACTGGGAAGAATTTTACGAGCCTGGAAGAATGCTTGAAAAAATTCGGAAATTCTGCAGCATGACAGGGCAGAAGGAGCCTGAAACACCAGGTCAGTTTGTGCGGGCAGTGGAAGAAAGCCTTGCCTTTAAGTATCGTTGGGTAATGGATGCACTGGAAGAAATCAACGGAAAGAAAATTGACTGTATCCATATTCTTGGAGGCGGCGGTCAGGACAGACTATTGGATCAATTTACGGCAAATGCCTGCAGACGTCCGGTTTATGTAGGGCCTACAGAAGCAGCATTGGCTGGCAACTTCCTGATGCAGATGAAAGCAAAGGGAGAGATCAGGGATGTATTACAGGGCAGGGAAATTATCAGGAAATCCTTTGATATTGAAGAATTTTTACCTGCAGATCAGGCTGTCTGGGAAGAAAAGTATCAGTACTTTAAAACTCTTTTAAAGAGTGTGTGAAAAGGAGGCATTGGGGCAGATGAGGGAAACAGAAGAAAAGATCTTAAGAGTAAGAGAGCTGATGGAAGAAAAGGGCTATGATGCAGTGGTTCTGAATACAAACGAGAACTTTTTCTGGATCACAGGGGGAAAAAGTGCTTTTGTAGACAAGTCGGGACCTGCGGCTTCTAAGATCCTAATCACAAAGGATAAAAGCTATGCAGTGTGTAATTCCAGTGAAAGATACCGTGTGATGGAGGAAGAACTGGATGGGCTTGGTTTTGAACTGATCGGTTATTTGTGGCATGAGGATGAAGCGAAGATCCTGGAGCCTTATCTTAAAGGCCTTAAAGTGGTAAGTGATAATGGCTGTTATGGCGAGAATAAAGGCAGTGAGATCCAGCCGCTCAGGTACATTCTTACAGATGAAGAGATTGCCCGGTTCCGTCAGATTGGACCGGAAAGTACAAGGATTCTGGAAGAGTGTGTAAGGCAGATTAAAAAAGGTGAAACAGAATTTGAGATCGCAGGCAGGATTACAGGAGCTTTAATGGCAAAAGGATATCAGGTGCCGGTTTGCCTGGTAGCTGCAGATGACAGATTGAAGAAATTCCGTCATCCCATTCCAACCGCTAATAAGGTGGAAAAATATGCAATGGCAGCGATCTGTGCACAGAAATACGGCCTCACCATTTCTATTTCAAGGATTGTATCCTTCGGTGAGGTGGATGAAGACAAGATGAAACGTCTGAAAGCGGTAGTAAAAGCAGATGCAGCCTATATTCTATCTACGGTTCCGGGTGCAACAGCAGTCAGCGTTCTGGAAGCAGGAAAGGCTGTTTACGAAGCAGAAGGCTATGGCCCTGATTTTGATCTGCATCACCAGGGAGGCGGTCTTGGATATCCGACCAGAGATTATTGTACCAATTTTGCCTGCACAGAGGTGGTGCATGACAGACAGGGATTTTCCTGGAACCCTACTATTGCAGGTGTAAAGGCAGAGGATACTTTCCTTGTGATTGACGGCAAACAGGAAATTGTTTCTCATACAGGGGAATGGGTTTATGAAGAAGTAGAATACAAGGGACAGAAGATCCTTCGCCCCGGAATCCTGGTTCTTTAATATAATAGTTTATGAAGACTGATATGGAAAGAAAAGAAAAAGAAGAGGAGAAAAGAAAAGATGGCAGAGTTATCTTACATGAAAGACAGAGAAGATATGAGTAAAGTTGCACATTATATGTGGGACAGAAGACTTACAAATGCTGCAGGCGGGAATTTTGCAGTGAGAGTAGATGATAACAGGATTCTGATCTCTCCATCTCTTATGTCTGAAAGACATTTTTGCGAGATGAAACCAGAAGATTTCTTACTGATCGACTATGATATGAACATTCTGGAAGGTACAGGAAAGCTTTCCCGTGAAGCTTACATGCATGTACTTCTTCTGAAAAACTTCAAAAATATCGGTGCAACGATCCATGCACATCCTATGTACTGCATGGTATTTGTAGCACAGACAAAGCCGATTCCCAATATTACAGAGGCAACCATGAAGAGAGGCCCTGTAGAGTGCATTCCATATACACAGGCTTATACAAAGAATCTGCATGAAGAGGTTTATAAATATTTTGACGCGAGAAGGGAACTGGCTGAGAAATATCCAATTGGAGCTATCATGCCGCTGCATGGGGTTGTTGTTTCCGGATCTGACCTTTTCATGGCATACAGTATGCTTGAGAGAATTGAAGCAGATGCCATCTGCAACATCTTCAAAAATAACATTAAAGACATCTGATTTGGTTTTGAACAGGATAGGAGAAGCCACACATGTTTGCTTGCGATCTGCACACACATACGATCCGTTCTGACGGACACATGACACCAATCGAATCCATTGACCGTGCTGCGTCTCTTGGGCTGAAGGTTATGGCCATTACTGACCATGACATGACGCTGCCGGCCATTTGGAAAGGAATTGATCTTGTTTCATATGGGGCTGAGAAAGGAATCCGGCTGTTGCCGGGAATCGAAGTATCCTGCGATACCTGGAATGACGACGTCCATATTATTGGATTGTACTGTAACTGGGATGATCCTGCGTTTGCGGATCTGGAACATGGTGTCCAGACAAGCAGGATGGAAAGCTATCAGGAAATGATCCGAAAGATGGCAAAGGCCGGGTATCAAGTATCCTGGCAGGAGGTTCTGGAACATGCAGGGAAAACTGATTGTCCGGAAACTGTCCAGAAAAAGTCAGTGTATGAGCTGCTGGCTGCAAAAGGATATGCTGTGGACTGGGCTAAGGCAAAGCGTCTGGTACAGTCTGTACCGGAATTCCAGACCAACCGGGAGAAACCGGATCCTGTAAAGATCATTCAGCTGCTTCACAAAACAGGTGGTATAGCGATCATGGCACACCCGTTTTTGGTAAAAGAACATCCTCCCTATCAAGGCAAGACTATGACTCGTTTCCAGTATATGGACATGCTGGTAGATGCCGGACTGGATGGCATAGAGGCAAGCTATACCTACGATAAGTCAAGCTACGCTGGCAGAAATTCCAAGGCAGAGCTGGAGCAGCAGATCCGAAGCAGGTATCAGAGCAAGGGCATTTTCTTTTCAGGAGGCTCGGATTTTCATGGTGATCAGAAAACAGGCATACCCAATCCCAGGGAACTGGGAGAGTGTGGCGTAACCTATCAGTATTATACCCGGCATATAGAAACGCTGAGAAAGTAAAAACCAGTATGTGAAAGCAAAAAAACCGGATGGCACAGTGGTCCTCCGGTTTTTTTGGGAAAATATCTGTTATTCATAAATGAGCTGCACACGATTCTGGAGACAATAATCAATATAAGCTTCAGGCGGCTGCTCATTTGTGCAGAGTATGGAGAAGGCTTTGATCTCACAGACATGTAAGGGAGCGATATGCCCGAACTTGGTGCTGTCTGCCAGCAGGATTCGGTTGGTGGTGCGCTCAATGGCATATTTCTTAATCGTGCGCTCGCTGACCTCATTGTGAGAGATGCCATATTCGATGTCGATCCCTGCGCAGGAAACAAAAATCTTGCCAATGTTGTAATCCTTATAAGGATTACAATCCTGCATATAGGAGAAAGAATTGTTCTTTCTGTTAAGCTTGCCTGGGATAGAGTAGATATCCAGATTCTCTTTACGCATGCCGCGGATGATCACATCCAGGTTATTAGTGATGATGGTAACATGGAAATCATCAGGAATAAAATCTGTGATCAGTCCACAGGTGGAGCCACTGTCAATAAAAATAATATCTCCATTGTCGATAAGCCGGGCTGCAAAGCTGGCTATTTTTTTCTTTTCCTGCATGTGGATGGTATTCTGGGAATGGAGAAAACTGACAGATGGTCTGGTAAGGGAAACGGATCCATAGGATTTGACAATCTTATTCTCGCTGGCAAGTTTATCTAAATCCCGGCGCAATGTACTCATTGACATGCCGAAGTGTTCTGCTAATTCATTCATCTTCACGGTGTTCCTTTCACCAATGAAAGCTTCCATTTCTTCAAGACGTTTTTCTTTCATAATAGTCATCCTTCTAAATTTGATGTCTTTAGTATACGCTAAAAATGAGTAAAAATCAATATGAAAATGATTAAATGTATCAAAAATATTGATTACGCATGAAATATATGATGAAAATATAGGCAAAATGATAACATATGGTCAAAAATAAATAAGAAATATGCAAAAATACAAAGGAAAACAAAATAAAATGAAAAAACTATTGCAAATTACATTTGAATTGAGTATAATGACGCTATAAAAAGACGAAAACACCAAAAATATTATCAAAATAGACAAAATGTTGTCAAAAAGTGAAAGAGGTGATGAGGTGAAGAAAATAGATTCCCATGTTCACATATATAAACAGATATGTGGATATGGCGGCAGGGGAGAACTTCTTACGGCTGGTGGAGGAAAAGCCATCTGGGCAAACGGAGACACTCATTACCTGATTCCGGAGGGGATGGGAGAGAGTTCTTTTGAAGCGGACCGGCTTCTGAACCTTATGAATGAAAATCAGGTAGAAAAGGCAGTGATCCTGCAGGGAAACTTATATGGATTTCAGAACCGGTATATTCATGAAACGGTTCAAAAATATCCGGATCGATTGATCGGAGCATGTGCTGTGGATCCTTTTGCAAGGCATGGGGTGGAATTGATGGAGCATTTCCTTAGACAGGGATTTCGGATCGCCAAGTTTGAGTTCAGTGACAGCTGCGGACTGATGTCTTTTCATCAGAAATTCTCATTGAACAGTGACAGAATGTATCCATATTACCGGCTTCTGGAAGAAAGACAGGGGGTTCTTACCGTAGATATTGGAGCTATGGGCATGGACAGCTACCAGCCGGAAGCGATCCAGCAGATCAGCGATAAATTTCCAGGACTTAAGATTGTGATCTGTCATTTACTGGCTCACAAAAAAGGAGAAGAAAAGATCCTTCGCCAGGAACTGGAGATGCTGAATCAAAAGAATATCTGGTTCGATCTTGCAGCGGTTCCCTGGAATGCGGCAGATGAGTCTTATCCTTTTTGGGCAGCACTTGATAATATAAAAACAGCAAAAGAAGTGATCGGGTACCGGAAAATGCTGTGGGGATCAGATGCACCTGCAGTTATACTGCGAGATTCCTATAAAGAACTGTATCAGTACCTTGAAGAATCACAGATCTTTACAGAAGCAGAAAAAGAATCCATTTTTTATAAAAATGCACAGGAGGTATATTTTAATGGGGGAAACATCAAAGCTGGCAATGGATGTTGAACTGCCTAAAATGTACAGGGTGAAACAGCTTCTGTCATGTGAATATTTATCAGAAGCGCAGATCGTATTCCGTATCAGGGAAGAAATGGACAGACCGGAGATCAAAGGCAGGATAAAGCCGGGGATGAAGATAGCAGTAACCTGTGGAAGCAGGGGAGTGGCTAACATTCCGCTGATCATAAAGACAATTGTTGCTGAACTGAAAGGTTATGGAGCAGATCCCTTTGTAGTACCTGCCATGGGAAGCCACGGAGGGGCAACCGCAGAAGGACAGAAAAAGATTCTGGAAGGATATGGAGTTACAGAGGAATATGTTGGATGCGTCATACGATCTTCCATGGAAGTGACCAGGATCGGAACTGTGAAGGGAAGCCCTGTATACATAGACAGAAATGCAGCCCAGGCAGATGGGATCGTTGTAGCAGGAAGGATCAAACCCCATACAGGGTTCAGGGGAAAATATGAAAGCGGCCTGATGAAAATGATGGTGATCGGCCTTGGGAAGCAAAAAGGTGCCCAGGTGTGCCACGAAGACGGCTTTGGTGTTATGGCAGAGAATATAGAGGCGAGAGGCAGGGAAATCCTGAAAAAGGCACCGATCCTGTGTGGAATAGGAATTGTGGAAAATGCGAAGGATCAGACAATGCTTATTGCCGGAATGACACCTTCGGAGATTCTGGAAAAGGAGCCTGAGTATCTGGAAACAGCCAGAAAACAGCTTCCTTCACTGCCTGTTGAAGCTGCAGATGTGCTGGTGGTAGAACAGATTGGTAAAGATATAAGCGGAGATGGAATGGATCCTAATATTACCGGAACCTATTGCTCAAAGTATGCAGGAGATGGAGGATTACATGCAGAACGTGTGGTGATCCTGGATCTGACAGAAGAATCAAAAGGCTGCGCCATTGGAATGGGGATGGCTGATTTTACCACAGAAAGCTTTTATAAAAAGATCAATCTGGAAGAAAGCTATCCAAATGCCATTACCAGCAAAATGATCGTACAGGCAAAGATCCCCATGATACTGAAAAATGACAGAGAAGCCATACAGATCGCATTGCGGACCTGCCTTGGAATCGAAAAAAGATGGCCAAGGATCATACGGATAAAGGATACGCTCCATATAGAAGAGTTCTGGGTATCAGAGGCTTTGGTAGAGGAATTAAAAGATAACAGCAGGATCCGGATACTGGAAGGACCTGTGGATCTGGAATTTGACCAGGCAGGAAGGCTGAAATAGAAATACAAAAAAGAGGCAAAAACCAGAAAACAGAAAAATAAAAAAGGTAATTATGGGACCTTATTTGGAATATTCTAAGCGCCGGCAAATAGGGTACCCGAATTATAAAGGAAAATAAGAAAAACAGGAGGTATTGAAATGAAAGGGAAACTGAAAACTATGGCAGTATTGGGAATGGCTGCAATCATGGCAATTGGGGGAACAGTTACAGTGAAGGCGGAAAAAACAGGGATGAAAGTAGCTTTGAGTAACTCTTTTTCCGGCAATGCATGGCGTGCACAGACTATCAAGATCTTTGAAAAATACTGTTCAGATCTGAAGGATGAAGGCGTTATTTCTGAGTTTTATGCATCCAGTGCGGGGGACGATGCACAGAATCAGATCAACGAGCTGCGTAATATGATTTCTCAGGGATACGATATTATTCTGGTGAATGCTGCTGATTCCAATGCGCTGAAACCTGTACTGGAAGAGGCTGCAGATGAAGGAATCACAGTAGTTTCCTATGACAACCGTGTAGAGGGGGATAATCTTTACACAATCGGAATCGACGAAGAAAAATATGCTACACAGCAGGCTGAATGGATGTGTGAAACTCTTGGAGGCAAGGGAAACATTTATCTGATCCGCGGACTTGAGGGCAGCTACAATGACAATATCCGTTATGAGTGCTGGACAAAGGTTCTTGAAAACTATCCGGATATCCATGTGATCGCAGAAGGATATGGCGGATGGGATGCAGGTACAACATCTCAGCTGATGAATGACCTTCTGGCAGCGAATCCGGATACAGAAGTAAACGGTATCATCCAGCAGGGACATGGTGAAGTGGCTATGACAGAGGCACTGGTTCAGCATGGAATCGATCCTGGAACAGTGGCAATGACCGGTGAGTATACCAATGGCTTCTTCCGTGTGATCAAGGAATACAACATTAATGCATTTATTGAAGGTCTTCCCTGCTATTTACCGGCAGCAGCACTGGATGTTGCACTTGCTGTAGTAAATGGAGAAGATGCAGAAAAAGATACGATCATTGATCCGCCGGTTATCGATGCAGCTGATGCAGACGAATGGTATCATCCAGAATTACCGGATACATTTATGAATGGCTGGACAGATGATGACAATACATGGAATCTTACATTAGAGGATGTTATTCCGGACGATATGAAAGCGGAATAAATACATAATAAGGATCCCCGCTTCGGATAACCGGGGTGGGGGCCTTTTTTCCTCAAAAAAGCAGGAAACAGGAAGGTATAGGAGGGCAGACGTTTGGAACAGATTATTTTACAGGCGAAAAATATCAGCAAACGGTTTGGGGGTATTCGTGCACTTGTTGAAAGTGAGCTTACATGTTATAAGGGCGAGGTTCATGCGCTGATCGGAGAAAACGGTGCCGGAAAAAGTACCTTGATCAAAATATTATGCGGAGTTGAGCAGCAGGATGAGGGAGATGTGATCTATAAAGGTGAGAAGGTGAACATCACCTGTCCGGATGATGCTACAAAAATGGGAATTGTATCTGTATTTCAGGAACTATCGCTGGTTCGGGATCTTTCGGTAGCTGAAAATATTTACCTTGGATACGAACCGAAAAAAAGAGGCTTTATTGATCTTAAAAAGATGTATCGGGATGCGCAGGCACTGCTGGATCAGCTGCATTTTGATATTGATGCAAGGGCACTGGTAAGACAGCTGTCTCTGGCAGATCAGCAGCAGGTGGAGATCGCAAAGGCAATCTCAAAGGATCCGGATGTGATCATTATGGATGAAGCAACCTCAGCCCTTGGAAAAGAGCAGGTGGAAAATCTTTTTAGGATCATTCGTGAAATGGCAGGAAATGGGAAAACGATCATTTTCATTTCACATAAAATGAATGAACTGTCAGAACTGGCAGACAGAGCAACGGTTTACCGTGATGCTCATTATGTAACAAGCTTTAAATGGGGAGAGTGTACAAACGGAGAAATTATCCAGTTTATTGCAGGAAGAAAAATATCAGACAGTTTTCCACAGAAGAAAAGTGTAAATACAGAGGATTACGTACTTCAGGTGGAGAAACTGAGTTATCAGGAAAAATTAAAACAGGTATCCTTAAGCGTAAAGCGGGGAGAAATCTTTGGAATTGCAGGATTGAGCGGACATGGACAGGTGGAATTTCTGGACACTTTGTTTGGGGCGATAAAGCCGGATACAGGGATCATCAAGGTGAATGGAAAGCAGGTGAAACTGAACAGTCCACAAGCTGCTCTTCATAATAAAATCGCAATGACACCGGCAGACCGGAAAAACGATGGCCTGCTGCTTACAAGATCCATCCGGGAAAATATATCCATGATGGTGCTGGATAAGATCAGTCATTTCGGTGTGATTAACAGTAAGAAAGAGAATGAAGGAATTAATGAGATGGTCGATCTGATGAAGATCAAGATCGATAATCCTCAGCAGCTAAGCGGAACGCTTTCCGGAGGAAATCAGCAGAAGATCGTACTTGGAAAGGCAATCCTTACAAAAGCGGAGATCCTGCTTCTGGAAGACCCTACGCGAGGGATTGATGTGGGAACAAAAACAGAACTGTATGCACTGATCCGCAAGCTGGCAGATTCCGGGATTACTGTGCTGCTTTATTCTACAGAGAACAGTGAACTTTTAGGCTTGTGTAACAGGATTGCCGTGTTTAAGGGCGGCACTGTGGTAAAGATTTTAGACGAAAAAGAAATGAGCGAGCAGGCGATTCTGAAAGCCGGCCTTGGCATTGAGGAAGAGGGGGCATGAACGTGACAACCAGAAAGAATAAACGATTTTATTACTTTTATGACAAAAACAAGCAGATCATTTTTGCCTACATAATGATGCTGCTGGTATTGATTGTGTACATTGTAAATCAGCCGAATTTTTTCAGTGCTTATGGGATCAAATCAACCTTTGACCAGCTGCAGCCCCTTACCTATGCTGCTCTTGGACAGACGGTGGTACTGATTACAAAGGGAACGGATCTTTCCATTGGGGCACTGATAGGACTGGCCAACTGTGTGGCAGCTACCTATATGATGCCGATAGGGGAAAGCCTGGGCAGCCCCTGGCTCGGAATCCTGATTGTTTCTTTACTGGCTGTTCTTGCAGGGGCACTTGCCGGAGCCTTTAACGGAATGATCATTATAAAGGGCAACATACAGCCAATGGTAGTTACCCTTGCAACTTCCTTTGTATTTACCGGGATCGCACTGTATATCCGTCCTACTTCCGGTGGAGAGGTTTATCCGGAGTTCGCACAGCTGGGAAAATATATTCCGAGCACAAAGATCCCAATGAGTATTATCTGGCTTCTGGTTGCAGCAGTATGTATCTGGATCCCTGTAAGGAAAAGCAGGTTCGGACAGGCTATCTATGCAGTAGGAGGCAATGAATCTGCAGCTTATGCATCCGGCATCAATGTTGCAAAAACAAAACTGAAGGTATATATGTTTTCCGGCGCAGTATGCGGCCTGGGTGGAGTGATCCTGACGGCTTATAACCGAAGCGGCAGCGCTACAGGCTGTGAATCAGCCACAATGAATGCGGTAGCAGCCTCCGTACTTGGAGGAACAGCTCTTACAGGCGGCAAAGGCGGATTTGTGGGAACCATTGCAGGAATCGTTATTTATTCCCTGATCCTTGGCCTTCTGATCTTCTGGGGAGTGAATGCATATTACCAGAGCCTGTTTAAAGGTGCAATCCTGATTTTTGCTGTAGCGATCAATATGCTGGATCGTATCCGATTCCGTAAGAAGGGGGCGTCTGCAAATGATTAGTAAAGTAATAGGCAATGTGAAAAAGTCAACAGTGGCAAAAGCATATCTTACAATGCTGGCAGTATATGTTTTTTCCTGTATCATACAGCCAAATTATTTTTCAAAGGTTTATCTGGAAGATATGCTGGTTATGGCATCCATCTTAGGTGTTCTGGCTTTGGGACAGACTATTGTAATCCTTACCGGAGGTATCGACCTGTCCATTATCTGGACAATGAATCTGGCAGCCGTGATCGTATGTGCTTTCCAGTATAACGGACGGAATGCCTTCCTTGCGTTTCTTGTTTCTCTTGCTGTATGTGTTGCTATCGGTGTTTTTAACGGGATCGGAGTAGCTATACTGGAAGTACCGCCTATGGTTATGACGCTGGCAACACAGAGTATTGTATACAGTATCACCATGGTTTATACAGATGGAAATGCCAGAGGAGTATCCCCTGACTGGCTGCGGTGGCTTTCAACAGGGCGCATCCTGGGCATAAGGAATATCCTGATCTTCTGGCTTCTTATCATTCTTTTTACTGCATTTGTGCTGAAGAAGACCATTTACGGAAGAAAATTGTTTGCACTTGGAAATTCGGTAAGAGTATCCAGATTTTCCGGGATCAATAATAATCTGGTACTGATCGGAGTGTATGTTGTCAGCAGTATTGCGGCAATGTTTGCAGGATTTATGTTTACAGGATATCTTGGGTATTCTTATCTGAGTATGGGCGAGAATTATGAACTTCCATCCATTGCAGCGGTTGTGATCGGAGGTACTTCGATTCTTGGAGGCAGAGGAAGCTATACCGGCACTGTGGCAGGTGCGATCCTTTTGAATATTCTTACAGGGTTTTTGAACAATCTTCAGATGGAAGCATCTACAAAAAAGATTATTTATGGAATGATCATCATCGTTGTACTGATGGTTTATAACCGGGAAAAGAAAATAAAATCATAAAATAAAAGGGGTGAAAGGATGAACCGGCAAAGATTATTTGAATGTATGGAAAAGAGTGGACTGGATTATCTTTTACTGGATTCCCTGGAAAATGTTTCTTATGTTTCAGGGATGGGGATACCAGTGCCGTATGGGGCAATGTTTGCTTATGGCGGCGGCATGCCTCTTGGGTATGGGATTGTTTCAGCAAAGGATCAGCAGGTGTGGCTGATCATATCAGATTCTTATAAGGAATATGCTACGCATGCATCTGCAGACCGTATGTACCTGTTTTCTCATTACGATCATTTCAGGAAAAGAAACGGGGACGAGAATCTGAAACTGCTTCTTGAAAGACTGCTGGATGTTCCTGACGGAAAAAGAATAGGCATAGAAGTTCACTCCTGCCCGGCGCTGGTTTATCAGATTTTGACAGAAAAGGGATTTCTGATACAGGAAGCAGAGCCTGTGATGTGCTATACAAGAAAAGTAAAAACAGCTGAGGAACTGGAAAAGATCAGAATAAGCGTTGCGATTGAGGACTGCGGACAGAACAGGTTGCTTCAGTATGCAAGAGAGTTTAACGGAGAAACAGACTTTGAGATGTGGTCAGGGATCACCCAGGCTATGAATGAAAAAGCAGGGAAAGTGGCAAGGATCGTAGGAGAACTGGCAACAGGGAAAAATGCGGAAATACGTACCGGGCTGGGAGGACCTGACGGTAGCAGGGTAAATCCAGGAGACATGGGAAGAATGGATATTTCCATCCGTTATCACGGGTACTGGTGTGACTGTACCAATACCGTAGTTTTCGGAAGAAAGCCGGATGAGCGGCAAATGGAATATTTCAAGATCGTAGAAGAAGCTTATGAGGCTGCAAAGTCAAAATTATATCCTGGAAATGCTCTTTGTGATCCTGTAAAAGCAGAGGCACAGGCCTATGAAAAGTATGGAATGAAAACCCAGGTGTATACAGGGCATCAGATCGGATGTGGGGTGAATGAACCAGGCAGGATCGTATGCTATGAGGATGAGGTCATAGTGCCGGGCATGGTGGTTTGCATTGAACCTCAGCAGTACGGCCCGGAAGGCTCCGGGATCGGGGTTCGGCTTGAAAAGGTAATTGAGATTACGGATAAAGGACCTGTGGAATTAAATCAGTTCTGCTGGGGCCATTTAACATAAACGAGAAGGGGGATTAAGTTTATGCAGGAAAACAAGATGAGACAGCTGCTGGAAAAGGACAGTCCTACAATTTCCACCAGATTGTGGAGTGGATGGGGGGTTTTTACGGAAATGGTGGCTTTGACAGGGAATTTTGATTATGTAGAGCTGATCGCAGAATATGCCCCGCTGACAGAAAAAGATTTTGAAAATGTGGCTATGGCAGCGGAGCTTCATAATATTGGAAGCATGCTGAAGGTGGATTATCAGAATCATGGTTATGTAGCGCAGAAGGCGGTTGGCGCAGGGTTTCAGTCAATACTGTTTGCGGATCATCATACAGCAGAGGAAGTACGGGAGACTGTGCGTATCATGAAAGCAGACCAACTGGGAGAAGGCAGGTTCGGGTATCCAAACCGCAGATTTATCGGGGGCAGAACCCATCTGTCGCAGAAGGATCATGCAAAAAGAGTGAATGATGTGGTACTGGCATTCATGATCGAGAAAGCGGATGCAATGAATGAAATCGAAGAGATTTGTTCCATTCCAGGCGTGGATATGGTTCAGTTCGGCCCTTCGGATTACTGTCTGAGTCTGGGAAAAAACAGGGAAGAGTACGTGGAGGAATATAAAGCTGCAGAGAGAAAAATGATCAAAACAGCTCTTGCACATGGGGTTCATCCAAGGTGTGAGATCCAGACACCTGAGGAAGCACAGTATTATCTGGATCTGGGAGTAAGACATTTTTCACTGGGAGATCAGTTTAAGGTGATGCAGAAGTATCTGAAGGAAGAAGGCAGCAGGCTTCGCAGTCGGCTGGCTGAAATTTAAAAAGACAGGATAACAAGCAGGAGGAGAAAAAGATGAAACGTAAAATTTTATATGCACAGGATATGGCAGAATTAGGGAAGAATCTTGTAAAGGAAGCAGGATTTGAAATCGTAATGGCACCATCGGAGGATCCGGAGGTGATGAAAGAACTGATCCGTGATTGTGAAGCTGTGGTATCCAAAACATTTTTCCTTTCAGAGGATATTTTAAAAGAAGGCAAAAAGCTGCAGGTAGTGGCAAAGCATGGTGTTGGTATTGATAATGTGGTAGATCTGGCGACAGCAACAAAACTTGGCTTATATGTAGTAAATACGCCATTGGCCAACTCTGATTCCGTAGCAGAGAAAACCATTGCAGGAATCCTTGCTTTTTCACAGAAAATCGTAAAACAGCATCTTGCAACAAAGGCACTGGATTTTGAATCTCAGAACTGTGGCGGCATGCATGAGATCAAGGGCAAAACAATCGGTATCATCGGTCTTGGAAATATCGGACAGAGAGTGGCGAAAATAGCGGCCATGGGATTTTCTATGAAGGTGATCGGTTATGATCCTTTTGTAAATGCGGAAAAATTGCCGGATTACATCGAATATACAGAGGACATTAACAGGATTTATAAGGAGGCAGATTTTGTAACACTGCATCTTGGAGCAACTCCGCAGACCATTGGCATGATGGGAAAAGAGCAGTTTGACATGATGAAAGAAACTGCGGTGTTTGTAAATATTGCAAGAGGTGCGCTGGTGGTTGAACCGGAACTGGCAGAGGCTTTAAAAACAGGGAAAATCGCAGGAGCAGTACTGGATGTTTATTCTACAGAGCCGATGCTTCCGGATAATCCGCTTCTGGGACTGGATAATATTCTGTTTTCCCCACATTGTGCAGCCCTTACGGACGAGGCGGGCTCCAATATGAGCCGGGATGCGGCAAGAGGAATGGTAGAAGTGCTTACAGGTAAAAAGCCTACCTGGTGCATGAATTATGATGCGGTAAACCAGGTGAGGGAAAACCTTGGCAAGTGATACGGGGAGGAATGTCTATGAAGTATTTGGGAATCGACATAGGCAGCAGCTTTATAAAAGCAGTTTTGCTGGATCTTGATCAGTACAGGATGATATCCACAAGAAAAAGCAGATCGCCTCAAAAAGAGAAAAACTGTGATCCCAATATTTTTGAAATACCGGCAGAGGAAATGGTGGATACGGTCCGAACCCTGATCAATGGATATACTTCAGAATATAAGGATATTCAGGGCGTGCTTATTTCTACCCAGATGCATGGGTTTGTGTACAGCGTACCTGGAAGAAAAGACATGTACGTATCCTGGCAGGATATGCGGTGTATGAATCCTATGGAAGGATATGAAGGCTCTTATCTGGAATTTTTACAGGAGCAGATCTCACCGGAGGATATGCAGGAAAATGGGGTATACCTGAAACCTTCTCTTGGCATCTGCAACTTATATGCCATGCTGCAGGCTGACAAAAGCCTGCCTGGAGACGGGAAATTATATACATTGGGTTCCTACCTGATCCATGCGCTTACAGGTAATAATATCTGCCATGTTATGAATGCAGCGCCTATGGGGATCGTGAATGTAAAACAGCATTCTCTTGATTACAGGATCATGACTCTTATGGGAATGGAGAGGGTACAGCTTCCTGTTCTTGCAGAAGACGATTATCAGATATGCGGTACTTATCGTTCCAATGGATGTGAACTGAAAATACATCCGGATTATGGGGATATGCAGGTTGCGATTCTTGGAAGTGGTGTGCAAAGCGGAGATGCAGTGGCAAATGTGGCTACCGGTGCACAGGTGATCCGGCATGCTGAGGATTTTCACTGTGGTTCTTATGAAATAAGACCTTATTTTGAAAAGGGATATCTGTATACGATTTCCAATATGCCAGCCGGCCGGAACCTGGATGTACTGGTGAAATTTATCAGTGAATGTGCAGGGCTGGTTACAGGAAAAGAACCGGATATGGGAATTGTATGGGAAAAGATTCATTCGTGTCTGGGGGAGGCAGACCCGGAACTGAAGGTGGGAGCATCTTTTTACAAAAATCCGTATTTTCCGGATGGCGGTTATATATCAGGGATTACACACAGCAATTTACATATTGGCAATTTATTTATGGCTGCATTTGCAGATATGGCAGAAACATACTGGAAGTTTATAAGACAGCTGGGAGAAAGACCGGAAAATATCAGCCGTATTATCTGCTCTGGCGGCGTAAACTGGAAAACACCTCAGCTTCGATACAGTCTGGAGCAGATAAGCAAAAAGAAGTGCGTATTGTCCACAATGGCAGACGAAGCGCTTTCCGGAATGTATCAGCTGGCCATGGTATGCAGTGGAAAGTGTGCCAACCTGGAAGAATGCAGAAAATATCCATTGCAGGAGGAAAAGGATGAATTTAAAGGAGAGAGTTGAGAAAAATGAAATCCTGCTTGGTACGATGATTTCAGAACTGGGATGTCCTAACCTGATCCGAATGATGCAGACAGGAGGTTTTCAGTTCGTGATCATTGACGGGGAGCATGGCCCCTTTGATCTTACCCAGATGGCAGGTATGGTAGCGATTGGAAATGGAATTGGTATGCCGGTGATCATACGGATACCGGAAATTGATAGAGGGTTTATGACAAAGGCACTGGACATGGGGGCTGATGGTTTCCTGATCCCGATGGTCAATACTGCAGACGATGCCAGACAGTTGGTGGAATATGCCAAATATGCACCGGAAGGGAAGCGGGGGATTTCCACAACCAGGGCACATACCAATTATAATCCATGCGGACTTAGAGAATATATGAAGTCTGCCAACAGAAGGATTCTTCTGATGGCACAGATAGAAACGAAAGAAGCGGTGAAAAATGTGGAAGAGATTGCGGCTGTACCTGGAATTGATGTATTGATCGTGGGACCTTCCGATCTGTCTTCAGACCTTGGGGTACCGGGACAGCTGGACACACCTGTACTGCTGGAATGTGCAAAAAAAATTACAGATGTGGCTTTGAAAAACGGGAAAAAATGCGGAACTGTTTCTTCAAATGTGAAGTATCTTCATGCATGTGAGGATATGGGAATGAGCATTTTCAGTATGGGAAGTGAACTGGGAATGATTTTAAACGGAGCACGGGAAAGTATTACAGTTTTTAGAAAGAAGGAGCCAATATGATTATCTGCAGTTATGAAAATGTGATGAGTTATGAAAAGCTTCTTCCCTATCTTAAGAATGGTCTGGATTGTGTGGAAGAATTGAGAAAACAGGATTTTCCAACTGGCAAGTATTCCTTTGAGGGCGGCTATCTGATGGTGCAGAGAGGCAGCTGTAAGCCCTATGATCCGCAGGCATTTGAAACGCATCAGAAATACATTGATGTTCAGTATATGATCCAGGGCGGAGAAATTATTTATTATGCTGCCAGTAAAGATCTTATGCCTGTCGATGGATATAAAGAAAAAGAGGATATAGAGTTTTTTGAATGTACACCAGAAAAAGAAGTAGAGCTTACGATCAGTCCCGGCACAGTATGGGTGGCTTTTCCGGAAGATGGACATATGCCGATCCGTTATAAAGAAAAAGAAAATGAATATGTAAAAATCGTAATGAAATTACCGGTAAAAAAAGAGTAGTGACAACAAGGACAGAGGGCAGAGAATGGACGAGAAGAACAGAATGGAAGATACAAAATATTTTGAAGAGCTGAAGAAATACGATTCGCCTACAATTACAAATGTAATTGCCACATACCCTGAAAAACCGGAATTTTGTCTTGGCCTTTATGATCCATGGGAGGATTCCTGGTATACAAATGAAGAGACAAAGTGTATGTATCCAGAGCTGGGAAGACAGATCGGGTATGCGGTTACAGTTACCTTTGGACTTCCTGATAAGGAAAACGACCATATTACATTTAAGGATTTATATCAGGCACTGGCTGATTCACCAAAACCAACGATTTTATGTATCAAACAGGATTTTCCAGAGCGTCTGAAAAAGAAAAACGGGCTTGCTGGCGGAAATATGATGACTGCCTTTAAGTCATTAGGATGTGTCGGGGTGATTTCAGACGGACCGTCCAGAGATGTGGATGAGGTAAGAAATCTGGGGATACAGTACATGCTGACAGGTGTGACCGCCGGGCACGGTCCTTTTGCCATCAAGGCTATTAATACAACCGTAAATATCTGTGACATGGAAGTAAATCCTGGCGAGATCATTCACATGGATGAAAATGGAGCAGTGAAATTTCCTGCAAAATATCTGGCTGAGGTAGCCAGAAGATCTCAGATCCTGAATCAGTATGAAAGCAGAAAACAGCAGCTGTTTGCCGTGAATAATGATCCGGATGTGATGTATGAAATAAAAAAGGGCACTTATCAGGAAAAAGGTAAATGGTATATGGATATCTGATCATGTCTGGATAGGCAGGCGGAGATTGGTTTGGGAGGGAAGTGTGACATGAAAATAGTAGTATTAGACGGATATACGGAAAATCCCGGAGATATCAGCTGGGAGCCGTTGGAAAAGCTGGGGGAGCTGAAGGTATATGACAGAATAGCTTATGAAGAATCGGATCTGATTCCGGAAAGGATCGGCGATGCCCAGATTGTTGTCATAAATAAAACCCCTATCAGCAGGAAAACCATAGATAGGTGTCCTGGAATCAAGGCAATTGCAGTACTGGCTACCGGCTATAATGTGGTGGATTATGAATATGCAAAGGAAAAAGGAATTCCGGTGTTGAATGTTCCGGTTTATGGAACGGATAATGTAAGTCAGTTTGCAGTAGGACTTTTGTTGGAATTGTGTTCTCATATAGGGCTTCACAGCCAGACTGTAAAAAACGGAGAGTGGGCAGACAATGCAGACTGGTGCTACTGGAAAACACCGCTTGTGGAGGTTTCCGGCAAAACAGCAGGTATTATCGGTCTTGGACGCATTGGAGTTAATACAGCCAGGATTTTGAATGCAATGAATGTGCATGTGCTGGCATATGATACATTTGAAAGTGAAGCAGGGAAACAGCAGGCCGAATATACCAGTCTGGATGAACTTCTGGAAAGATCAGACTTTATTTTCCTTCATTGTCCTCTTTTCCCGGCGACTCATGAAATTATCAATAAAGATAATATTGCAAAAATGAAAGATGGTGTATTTATTATCAATAACAGCCGGGGAGCACTGATCAATGAAGAGGATCTGTATGAGGCTCTGCAAAGCGGAAAGGTAGGTGCAGCAGCTGTAGATGTTGTATCAACTGAACCAATCCGTGAAGATAATATTCTTCTTAAGGCTCCGAACTGTATCATTACACCTCATATTTCCTGGGCAACGAAGGAAGCGCGGGAAAGGATCATGCAGACCACTGCAGAAAACATCCGATCAGTACTGGACGGAAATCCGGTAAATGTTGTGAATTTGTAATAAAGAATTTTATTTATAATTTGTAGTAATAAAAGACCTTTCCATAATCAGATAGATGTGGGAGGGCCTTTTTTACATAAAATAGATGATAAAAAAGATATAATTTTATTGACTTTAAGATAAGGAGAAGATACAATGCATGGTATCAAATGATACCTTATGGAGGGCGAATTGACTTACGAAATAAAGACTCGAATAGAGAGCGAGCTGGAAGTTAAAGCTTACCTTCAGAATTTAAGATTTGCACTTAACAATGGGCAAAGATTAATTTTCAGGTCAAAAGATATGTGGATACGAACAGAGATGAAAGATATACAAATCAGTATACAGTCAATATGTTATTTCCAAATGAAAATCCGCTAGATGCATTAAAAAGAGAATTATTAAAACTTTCTGTGGAAGATTACATGCGGACTGTAAAAGATATCCGTTTTCCTAAGAGAAGTGAAATGCGGGAATTTGGAAAGATTTACAACGATACAGATGATGTATATATAAAAATACGAGTTGAGCTTTTGGGAATGTATGGGAGTACGACAACATTTGTGATGTCTTTTCATTTTGCAGAAAAAGCATTTATTCCAGCGATGTTTCCATATAAAAAGCAGTAGGAGGTTTTCGTGAATATGAAGATTGTTAAAAGTGAAAAGTGTCTATGTGTATGCTGCATGGAAGTTCATGAAGTAAAGACAGTCCTTGTCAGAGAACAGGTTACCTTTAAACAGAGAAAAGTTGATTATGACGCACTTTATCAGTATTGTGATAATTCAGATGAATTATATATGAATGAACAACAGATACAGGAAAATGATATGCGTCTTAAGAACGCATACAGAAAAAAGGAAGGACTTTTGACAGCGGATGAGATGTGTGCAATCAGAGCAAAATACAGTATTAGCCAAAAAGATCTATGTACTTTACTGGGATGGGGTGGGAAGACCATTACACGTTATGAAAGTCATCAGGTTCAAGACAAAGCTCATGATACAATTTTAAAAAAGATAGATGAGGACCCAGAGTGGTTTATTATTTTACTAAATGATGCAAGGGAATATTTATCGGCAGAAGCATATCAGAAATATCTGAGTGTTGCGACTACGCTATATGAAGAAAATCGAGATGCATATTTAAGAAAAGCTATTGAAGCCGGTTATGCAAAATTTCAGGGAAATCAACTTTTACATGGCAATACGGAACTGTCTCTGGACAAAGTGGTCGATACGATAAGATATTTTGCGGCATCAGAGAAAGTTACGAATTTATATAAAGTAAAATTAATGAAGTTAATGTGGTATGCAGATGCGTTGGCATATAAAATACGGGGGAGTGCAATTACAGGGTTAGTATATCAGGCATTGCCGATGGGAGCGGTGCCGGTAGGACATAATTCGATTATTGACTTAAAAGTTGTACCATGTGAAGAAGTAGATATGGGAGAAACAAATGCATACCATTTTTCATTAAAAGGAAAGCAGAAGTTTTTAGCACTATCAGATGAAGAAAAGAATATTATAGACATTGTTATAGAAAAATTAGGAAAGATGACAAAAAATGAGATTGTTGCATTTATGCACGCGGAAAAGGCATATATTATGACAGTACCCAGACATGCGATAGAATTTAAGTATGCTGAATTTTTGCAAATATGAAAAATATAAAAATCTCTCCAGAATAAAACAAAATAAAAGAAAATCATAAAAACCTATTGACAAAGTAGGAAATGGCCGCTATAATCAGAAACATCAAATACGTAATTCATATATGATAACTAGGAAAAGGAAGGCCGGACGCAGCACCAGGCCAGTCCAAGCGGCATAGCCGGTGTCAGGTAGAAAAGGAGAATGATTATGGCAAAGATTAATAAGAGCATTTTAGATCTGATTGGAAACACACCTCTTCTGGAGGCTGAGAATATTGAGCGGGCAGAAGGACTTGAGGCAACTGTGCTGCTGAAGCTTGAATATTTTAATCCGGCAGGTAGCGTAAAGGATCGTATTGCAAGAGCAATGATCGAAGATGCAGAGAAGACAGGCGCACTGAAGAAGGGTTCTACGATCATTGAGCCGACTTCAGGAAATACAGGGATCGGCCTTGCTGCCATTGCAGCATCCAAAGGATACAGGATCATCCTGACCATGCCGGAAACAATGAGTGTTGAGAGACGTAACATTCTGAAAGCATATGGAGCTGAGATCGTACTTACAGATGGTACAAAAGGTATGACTGGCGCTATTGCGAAAGCAAATGAACTGGCAAAAGAGATTCCGGACAGCTTTATCCCGGGACAGTTTGTAAATCCTGTAAATCCGAAAGCTCATATTGCAACAACAGGTCCTGAGATCTGGAATGATACAGACGGACAGGTAGATATTTTTGTAGCAGGTGTTGGCACAGGCGGCACACTGACTGGTGTTGGTGAATACCTGAAGAGCCAGAAGCCAGAGGTTAAGATTGTGGCTGTTGAGCCTGCAACCTCTCCGGTTCTTTCCGAGGGAAAAGCCGGTCCGCATAAGATCCAGGGTATTGGCGCCGGATTTGTTCCGGATATCCTGAACACCAAGATTTATGATGAAGTGATCAAGGTAGAAAATGAGGATGCTTTTGAAACATCCAGAAAGCTGACTAAGAATGAAGGAATCCTTACCGGTATTTCCTCAGGTGCAGCCCTGTATGCAGCTATTTTGCTGGCCAAACGTCCGGAGAACAAAGGAAAAACCATCGTTGCCCTTCTTCCGGACAGTGGTGACAGATATTATTCTACACCATTATTTACAAAATAATTACGGAGGCATGGTATGAAGATATCTACCAAAGGCAGGTATGCCCTTCGTCTGATGCTGGATCTTGCCAGCAATGATTCGGGAACACCGATCCGTTTGAAAGATGTGGCAAAGAGGCAGGGAATTTCCGAAAAATATCTGGAACAGATAATTTCTATATTAAATAAAGCCGGATTTGTCAGAAGCGTGCGAGGTCCCCAGGGCGGTTATTCTTTATCCAGAACACCGGCAGATTATACGGTTGGTATGATACTCAGGCTTACAGAAGGCAGTCTTTGCCCGGTTGACTGTGCTGCTGAAGAAAATGGCAGCTGTGACAGGGAAGACACCTGCGTCACACGTATGCTGTGGAAGAAGCTAGATGATGCCATCAGTAGTGTGGTAGATCATGTAAGTCTGGAGGAACTTCTTTCCTGGCAGAACGCCAGAGCAGACGATTATGTGATTTAACATTTTTATAAGATAATTGAAAACTCCCCTGTACAGGTATTGTACCTGACTGGGGAGTTTTATGCATTATAGTTCATGATGAAAGAAGTAAATATTTCCATATGAAATGTAGGCAATTAGTTTGTCGAATTTGATAATATTTGGAAAACAACAAACATTTGACGAAATTTTGACTCTGGGGTATCATTGAAATACAAGTAAATCGCAGACAACAGGAGATTCTTATGAATGTTAAAAATAGTATTTCTGAGTCAATGAATGCGATACGAGGAAAAGAATCAAAAGATCAGTCGGCCAAGAGTATTTTTTCATATAAGCCGATCATGAGCAATATTCTTAAATATACTGTAGAGGAATATAAAAACTGTTCCCTGGAAGAAATCATGGAATGTATTGAAGGAGATACGATACAAACCGGCACAGCGTTAATTGAAGAAGACATGGCGAAAACGATACGGGGAGAAAGAAATGAGTTACATACCACTGATGAAGCTGCTGCAACATTTGACATTCTGGTAATCAGGAAAAAGTATTATCATATATTCCAGATCCGGACAATGAAGTATGCCAAAAGGAGGTGGCGGATATGCTAAGTATGGTGGCTTATGCCAAAGAGCAGGGAGAGAAAAAAGGGAAAAAGATAGGTAAAGAGCAGGGAGAGAAGATAGGTGAAAATCGTTTGGGAATGCTTATGAATATCCTCTTGAAAAATAAAAAGTATTCTGATGCAGAAAGAGCTTCTGAGGATAAAGAATATCGAGAAAAGCTATATAAAGAATATGGATTATAATTTGTTTTCCAAATAACCGGATAAAAACGGAAATGCAAGAAAAAAGAGTCCCAAGGGGCTCTTTTTTTATGCTTTGAAAGAGATTCTACTGCAAGCGTACAAACACAGAACTTTACTTTCTCTCAATTTCTTTTACATGTATTTAACAAAACTACGCTTTTTCCTTTTACAAAGGGCATCTACAATAGCACCTGTAAATGAGGCAACAGGAAAAATTAAATAAAGCGAATCAAGAAAGAGGAGAAAGATTATCATGAAGAAAAAAATCGCAGCAGTTTTAACAGCAGCAGTATTAGGAGCTACAGCATTTGCAGGTACAGTAAGCGCAGCAAGCGGAGATATCACCGTTGTATCCCGTGAGGATGGTTCCGGTACAAGAGGCGCATTTATCGAACTGTTCGGAATAGAAGAAAAACAGGGTGATGAGAAGGTAGATATGACTACAGAGGAAGCAAGCATCACAAACAGCACATCTGTTATGATGACAACCGTTGCTGGTGATGAGAATGCAATTGGATACATTTCTCTTGGATCTCTGGATGACACAGTAAAGGCTGTAAAGATCGACGGTGCAGAAGCCAGCGTAGAGAATGTATCTGACGGTTCTTACAAAGTATCTCGTCCGTTCAACATCATTACAGGCGATTCTGTAAGTGATGCAGCTCAGGATTTTATTAACTACATTATGAGCGCAGACGGACAGCAGATCATCGAGGATAATGGATATATTAAAGTAGATGCAGAAGCTAAAGCTTATGAGAGCGCAGCACCATCCGGAAAAATTGTTGTAGCAGGATCTTCTTCTGTAACACCAGTAATGGAGAAACTTGCTGAGGCTTATCAGGCAGCAAACAAAGACGTAACAGTAGAGGTACAGCAGAGCGATTCCACAACAGGTATCACATCTGCAAAAGAAGGTATCTGTGACATTGGTATGGCATCCCGTGATCTGAAAGATGAGGAGAAAGATGGTCTTACTGCACAGGAAATCGCAAGAGATGGTATTGCAGTAATCGTAAACAAAGACAATGATGTAGATGAGCTTACCAGCGATCAGGTAAAATCCATTTTCACAGGCGAGACAACTACCTGGGATGATCTGGCGAAATAAAAATCCTTGATATCACAAGCGAAACGGCGTCGGTGCTTTGGAAATAACAGGGCATCGGCGTTGTAACATGTAACTGTATCTATGAAAAAAGACAGGTGTATTTATGAATCGAGTAAAAGAAAAAGGCATGAAGATGGTATTTCTGATCGCTGCATGCACTTCTGTTCTGGCAGTACTTCTGATCTGTATTTTTTTGTTTGCCAATGGACTCCCTACCATTGCACAGATCGAACCATTAAAGTTTCTGTTTGGACAGGAATGGAAACCTTCTAACAACAAATTCGGAATCCTTCCAATGATCGTTGCCAGTATTTATGTTACTGGTGGAGCAATTCTGGTAGGAGTTCCTATTGCGGTTTTAACATCCGTATTTATGGCCAGATATTGTCCCAAAAGGATTTATGGTGTTTTGAAATCAGGGATTGAATTGATGGCCGGAATCCCATCCATCGTATATGGATTTTTTGGACTTGTACTGATCGTTCCTTTGATCCGGGACGTATTCGGCGGACCTGGAGCCAGCATGCTGGCTGCAATTATTCTGCTTGGGATCATGATCCTACCTACCATTGTAGGTGTGACAGAAGCAGCCATCCGGGGGGTACCGGAAAGCTATTATGAAGGGTCGCTTGCCCTTGGAGCTACAAAAGAAAGAAGCATATATGCGGTTATGCTTCCGGCGGCAAAATCAGGAATCCTGGCAGGTATTGTACTGGGGATCGGCCGTGCCATCGGAGAAACCATGGCAGTGGTAATGATTGCCGGAAATCAGCCCAGAATGCCAAAAGGCTTGCTGAAAGGTGTGCGTACAATGACAATGAATATTGTAACAGATATGGGGTATGCAACCGGATTGCACAGGCAGGCACTGATCGCAACGGCTGTTGTGTTGTTTGTATTTATTCTGATCATAAATCTCAGCCTTTCTCTGCTGAACAGGAGGAGCGAAAATGAAGGGTGATGCAGCAATGACGATAGGAGGTTCTATGGCTTATACAAGGACGAAGCCAGCAAAACCTAAATATATTGGATCAAAAATCCTGAAATTTTTAACGATCCTGGCAGCAGGTATAACCTTTGCAGTGTTATTATTCCTGATCGCATATATCCTGGTAAAAGGAGTTCCTTATCTGAATAAGGATCTGTTTTCCTTCACATATACATCCGATAATGTTTCACTTGTTCCGGCGCTGATCAATACCTTTATCATGACAATCGTATCATTGGCAATTGCTGCACCGCTGGGGATTTTTGCAGCAATCTATCTGGTAGAATATGCAAAAAAAGGAAGTCGTCTTGTGAATGTGATCCGTATTACGGCAGAAACACTTTCCGGTATTCCATCCATTGTATTCGGTCTGTTTGGTATGCTGTTTTTTGTAACAGCATTGAAGTGGAAAATGTCCCTGCTTGCAGGTGCATTTACGATGGTGATCATGATCCTTCCACTGATCATGCGTACATCAGAGGAAGCATTAAAATCAGTTCCTGATTCCTACCGGGAAGCCAGTTTTGGCCTTGGTGCAGGAAAGCTTCGGACGATATTTACTATTGTACTCCCTTCTGCAGTTCCAGGGATCCTGGCAGGTGTGATCCTTGCAGTAGGAAGAGTAGTTGGTGAGACAGCTGCGCTGATCTATACCTCCGGTACACTTCCGAAAATTCCGGACAGCCTGATGGGCTCAGGACGTACTCTGGCTCTTCATATGTATGTACTTTCCTGTGAAGGTCTTCACATGAACCAGGCAGCAGCAACGGCTGTGATCATTTTGTTATTTGTAATGCTTATTAACTGGCTGTCCGGCTGTGTGGCAAAAAGGATAGCGAAAGGATAATTTTATGAGTGAAAAAACGAAAATCCAGATCAGTAATATGGATCTGCATTATGGCAATTTCCATGCGCTAAAGAATATCAATATGGAAATACCTGAGAAGGAAATAACCGCATTTATCGGCCCCAGCGGCTGTGGAAAATCTACGTTGTTAAAGTCCCTGAACAGGATGAATGATCTGGTAGAAGGATGTAAGATTACAGGAAAAGTAGAACTGGATGGACAGGATATTTACGGAGATATGGATGTGAATCTGCTGCGAAAAAGAGTAGGTATGGTTTTCCAGAAGCCCAATCCTTTCCCTATGAGTATTTATGATAATATTGCCTATGGACCAAGAACACATGGGATCCGTTCCAAGGCAAAACTGGATGAGATCGTGGAAAAATCCCTGCGTGATGCAGCAATCTGGGACGAGGTTAAGGACAGATTGAAAAAGAGCGCACTGGGGATGTCCGGTGGCCAGCAGCAGCGTCTTTGTATTGCAAGAGCTCTGGCAGTGCAGCCGGAAGTTCTTCTTATGGATGAGCCTACTTCTGCGCTGGATCCTATTTCTACTTCAAGGATTGAGGAACTGGCAATGGAATTAAAGAAGGACTATACCATTGTGATCGTTACACATAATATGCAGCAGGCAACCAGAATTTCCGACAAAACAGGATTCTTCTTACTAGGCGAAGTGGTAGAGTTTGCCAAGACACAGAAGCTGTTTTCCATGCCTCAGGATAAGAGAACAGAGGACTATATTACAGGAAGGTTTGGTTAAAGACTATGGGAACGCATTTTGAAAGAAAGCTGGAAGAATTGCATGCACAGATGATCGCAATTGGAAATCTGTGCGAACAGGCGATTACTCTTTCCGCAGAAGCTGTTCGTGGAGGCGGGAATCAGGTCGTCCGTCAGGTATTTGAAACGGATCGGGATATTGACGCAAAAGAGCGCGAGATTGAAGGACAATGCATGAAACTGCTGCTTCTTCAGCAGCCGGTTGCCGGAGATCTTCGGCGGATCTCAGCTGCACTTCGTATGGTGGCAGATATGGAAAGAATCGGAGATCAGGCTGCGGATATTGCAGATCTGGCACTTCATATGGATACTGCAGCAGTAAAGGTGTCCGCAGATATTGCAGGAATCGCAGATGCTACGGTACATATGGTTCAGGGAAGCATTGAAGCTTTTGTGGACATGGATCTTAAAAAGAGCAGATATGTGATCAACAGTGATGACATTGTGGACAATGCTTTCAATGAGATCAAGGAGAATCTGGCGGATCAGATCTACGGAAAAAAGCTTGATGCGCGTACTGGTCTGGATATTCTTATGACTGCAAAATATTTTGAGAGGATTGGTGATCATGCCGTGAATATTGCTGAATGGGTGGAGTTTGCCATTACAGGAGAGCACAGAAATAACGAGCATGAGTATGATTTTGAAAAAGAGATGGCTGCTTTTATGAAATAATTCATGAAGCAACTATCTGTCTATAATTTGTTAAGGGTTTTGACCCTATCCCCTATAGGGAGCTGCTGCATGAAAACGTGGCAGCTCTTTTTGGCGTTTAAGGGAGTTTTCCGGTTTTGGCAATGACAAAATCGGAAATATCATAATTTATAAGAAAATATATAGTAAAATAGAGAAAAGACTGACTGAAGGAAAAGGAGGGTATGATTATTGAGAATGAAAAAAGGAAGATGGCTGCACAGGCTGGCAGTGGTTTTGGGAACAGCGGCAGCAGCAGTGATGCTGACCCAGGTTCCGGCAGCTGCAAGAGATCTCATATGTAAGGAAGATACTACTTACAAGATCAATGCAACAGAGATAAGGACAGTGGATTTTATAAGCGGACCGATTATGCCGGGGGATACCCTGAAGGTGCAGGGAAAGCAGGAGATTTTTCCAGCAGGCAATGGCACACCTGAATCTGTACAACAGATTGTTGCCATGGATGTTGCAGAATACTGGTACTATCCCAAGGAAAGTGTGGCTACAGGGCCGTTTACTAATCATTTTGTTACAGAGCATCCAAGCGATGGATATAAAGCAGGGATTGTAAATGCGCAATTGCTTGAAGCACTGAAAGGGCTGGAATTTGTCACAACTAAGATTTACAACCGACAGGGAGAGTATGTAGAGGTGATTTCCGGGTTTGTGAATAATACAGGAAAAATTCTTCGGGTAGCTGCCAACGGAGAAGGGCCAGCCTGTAACAATATGGGGGCACTGAATGAATTTGATGGCGAGGGGAACTGTATACGAACTTATAATCTTAGAGCCAAGGGCATGATTGTAAGGATTTATGAGCCGGAGTGTGATCTTACTTATGATCTGGATGGTGGAAGTCTGCAGGGCAAAACAAATCCGTCTACTTATACAGTTGCCACTCTGGAGCCATATTCTGTAAAAATCTGGGGGCCTGTAAAGGAAGGCTTTCATTGTACAAGCATGGGAACTTCTGACGGACGTTCCTCTCTGTTTGGTAATGATTTTACAAAGGGCATAGAGAATGGCCAGAGATATTTTATTCATGAATACTGGCCGGGATATTTCGGATATGCTGGTGGAACAGGGCAAAACAGAGATTTCTGGTTCAGCTTTAATAAGGGCTATACCGCTGTATTCCATGGGAACGGCGGCACAGTGAACGGATTGGATACCTGGATCAGCGAAGTGGATCGGGATAAAGACTCAACCTGGCCTTATAAGTATACGGATGTGAATTTTACACCGGTGAGAGCAGGGTATCAGTTTGAGGGCTGGTACCTGGATGAGAATTTTGACCAGAAGTTCTACGGCTTCCAGGATGACCGGACTTATGATACGACCGGACATGCTGACTGGAAGATTCCGTTCTGGACCACCCGGTCTGATTATATTACAGATCTGTATGCCAAGTGGTCTGGTGGTACTGAGCCGATGCCTAGCACAGCACCGTTGCCGTCAGAAGCACCGACGCCAAGCACAGCACCGTTGCCGTCAGAAGCACCAACGCCTAGTACAGCACCAACGCCTACCAAGGCACCGGAGCAAAGTGTAACACCGGGAAATACACAGACACCAACACCTACAGCTGCGCCTGCTCTTCCTAAGAAGGGAAGCCAGCATAAGGTGAAAGGGCTGATTTACAAGGTGACAGCATCCACAGCTTCCAAAAAGACTGTGACGGTGATGCGTCCTGTGAAGAAAACAGAGAAAAAGATCACCATTCCTGCATATGTAAAGCTTGGCAGCTATACATATCAGGTTACGTCTATCAATGCAAAAGCATTCAGAAATAATAAAAGGCTTGTGCAAGTAACAATAGGAGCGAAGATCACAAAGATCGGCCGACAGGCTTTTGAGGGCTGCAAAAACCTGAAGAAGATCACCATCAGATCCAAAGCAGTGAAGAAGATTGAGGTAAATGCCTTCCGTAAGGTGAAGAAGGGAGCAAAGATCTACGTTCCAAAAGCAAAATACAAAGCATACAAAAAGTACTTAAAGGCTGCAAAGATCACAAAGGATATTAAGGTTATCCGTAAATAACTCTTTCTCAAATATTATATCAGCTGGGAGTCAATCCCCCAGCTGATATAACCTCCGGCAGGATTGCAGAGGTGCGCAGGAGAAGTATGTCATGCAATTGCATGACGCGCACCTCGCAGCAAGAATGCCGAGGCATTCTTGAAAAACAGAGCTGTTTCCAGGGCTGAGGAAGCAGCTCTGTTTGCGTACGGCTTTAGCCTGTTCAAAATGTCTACGCAGCGTGTAGGCATTTTGAACTATAACCCACCTGCTTCGCGGGTGGTGACCCATTGTTATACGCAAAAA